>PLOC01000117.1 GCA_003141955.1 Chloroflexota bacterium | reverse complement strand
CAAGAAGCTATGGGATCTAGCTCGTCGCGCCGTTAGCTCGTGGCGCCGCCGGCCGCTCCCGTGCTGCCCGGGGCGTACAGCGGCACTCCGGCCTTGCAGGCCGGGCAGGTCTCGGGGCCCGGATCGAAGGTGGGAAGGGCGAGCTGCCACAGGGCGCGAAGCGGGTAGCTCCGCCCCGTCAGTGGGGAGCTGAGCGCCGCCAGCCCGCCGGAGCGATCCGCGAGGACGGCGCACGTGACGATCTCGCCGCCCATGGCTTCGACCGCGGGGATCATCGCCAGCAACGAGCCGCCGGTGGTCAGGATGTCGTCCACGAGCAGCACCCGCTCGCCCGGGGAGATGGTGAAGCCACGTCGGAACTCACGCCGCGTCGAGCCGTCGGCATCCTTAACCTCTTCGGCGAAGATCGCCCGCACCCCGAGCTGCCGCCCCGTCTCGAAGGCGAGGACGATTCCGCCCGTCGTGGGGCCGGCGACGAGATCCACCGCCGGCGCCCCGTCCGCGTTGCGGTGGTGCGCCGCCCAGAAGCCGCACAGCTCGCTCGTGGCGGCGGGATCCTGGAGCACAAGGAACTTCTCGAGGTATCGCTCCGAGTGCTTGCCGCTCTTGAGCAGGAAGTGGCCTTGCTTCAGCGCGCCGGAGCGGCGGAACAGCTCCTCGGTCCGCGCCGCGATGACCTTCGCCGCCGCAAGCTGGGCCGCCGGTCGAATCGTGGTCATGCCAGCCTCCCTTCGACCCGCGGCCGGTCGCCCTGCTTGCTGCTCACGGTCGGTACTCCGCGCCCTTGGCGGAGGGTGCCCCGGTGCGCTTCGGCAGGGCGGTGCCGACGAGCGGAGCGCAGGACGAGAGCCCGCGCCGCAGGCACTCCGCGCGCAGCTCGTCGCCGAGGCGGACCGGCAGCTCCGGGTCGGCGAAGATGGCCGTCCCGACCTGGACCGCCACCGCGCCACAGGCCATGAAATCCAGCACGTCCGCGAGAGAGGTCACGCCTCCGATCCCGACGATCGGGATCGAGACGACCTGCGCCACCTCGTACACGATCCGCAGCGCTACCGGCTTGATGGCCGGACCGCTGAGCCCGCCGTAGGTGTTGCCCAGGAATGCACGCGTTCGGTCGGCCGAGACGGCCAGCCCGGAAAGCGTGTTGATGGCCGTGATAGCGTCGGCGCCAGCCTCCTCGATCGCTTTGGCGATGGGCCGCACGTCCGCCACGTTGGGCGAGAGCTTGACCAGGAGCGGCAGGTCGGTCGCTCGCCGGACCGCGGCGGTGACGGCGCGAGCGGCGTCGCGGTCGATGGCGAACTGCAGCCCGCCCTTGCCGACGTTGGGGCAGCTGATGTTGAGCTCGATGCCGGCCACGCCCGGCACGCCATCCAGCCGGCGCGCCACCTCGACGTAGTCCTCGATCGATTCGCCGGCGACGTTGACGATGACCGGCACCTTCCAGCCCTGCCAGACCGGCCCGTACTTCTCGATGACGGCATCCACGCCGGGGTTCTGGAGGCCGATGGAATTGAGCATTCCGCCGGGCGTTTCGGTGACCCGAGGCGGCGGGTTGCCGGCCCGCGGCCGCAGCGTCGTGCCCTTGCAGCAGATCGCGCCGAGTCGCTGCACGTCCACGACCTCGCCGTATTCGACGCCGTAGCCGAACGTGCCCGAGGCGACCATGATCGGGTTCGGCAGCCGAAGTCCTCGCTGCGGCGCCAGTTCGATCGAGAGATCGATCCGATCGAGTGCCTCGCGCTCCACCAGCGTCGGCCTGGCAGCGAGCGGCGCGCCGAGATCAGCGACGGCAGCGCTGCCCGTTTCAACCCTGGGCCGGCCGCTAAACGAGCGGGCCGACCGATCCACGGGCACGATCGCGCTCTTGATCGTCCGAACGGTCGGCGTTCGCTTGGCCTTCGCGGGCTTCGACTGCCCGGTTGCCTTCGCCAACCGCACGTCGGCGGCGGTGACGACCTTCTTGCGGGCCTTCACGCGATCGACTCCCAGGCGATCTCCTCGGCGGCGAAGACCGGCCCTTCGCGGCAGACGCGCAGCGGACCGTCCACGCCGATGACCGTGCAGCCCAGGCAGGCGCCCACGGCGCAGCCCATCGTCTGCTCCATCGACACCTGCAGGAATGCCTTGCGCCGCGCCGCGGTGGAACCGAGCGGATCCACCTTGCCGCCGCCCCTCTTGCGACCCAGCTTCGCTACGCCGAGGCGGTCACGTCGACCCGCGGCCAGCGCCGCAAGTCGCTTGAGCATCGGGTGGGGACCGCAGGCGAAGGCCTGGTCGGCCCAGGCCTCGTATTCGGTGACCAGCTCGGTCACGAAGCCGTGGTGGCCGAGCGACCCGTCGTCCGTGGCGACCACGTACTCCACTTCGTCGGGCAGCAAGCTGGAGGGGTAGACGTGCGACGCGCTCTGCGCCCCGAACAGGACCACGACCTGGCGGTCGTCATGGACCGCCTCGTCGGCGAGCATCCGGATCCCGGCCATCCCCAGGCCCCCGGCGATGAGCAGCAGGTGGCGGCTGCGCGGGTCGACCTCGAACGGGCGGCCCAGCGGCCCGAGCATGTCCAGCCGATCGCCCTCGCGGGCGCGGGTCAGCCATTCAGTGCCGCGTCCTACAGTTCGAAAGTGGAGCGTGACGATGCCCGTCACCAGGTCCGCGGTGTTGATCGAGAAGGGCCGACGCAGCACCAGGCCGGAGTAGTCGCCGGTTCGAACGTGGACGAATTGGCCCGCGCGAGATCCCGTGGCGAGCTCAGGCGCGTGAAACGATTGGATCCACTGGCCCGGCAGAATCTGCCGGCTCTCGACGAGCTCGGCCGAAACCAGGCGCATCGTCACCGGCGGTCGCCGTCCTCCTTGCCGCCCTTCTTGCCGCCCTTCTTGCTCTCGTCGGCGTCGCCGGCCTCGGCGCCTTGTTCGCTCTTGCCGGCCTCCTCACCCGCTTCGGCCTCCTCGCTTTCCTCGGCCTCATCACCTTCCTCAGCGGGAGCCTCCTCGGCCAGATCGGGGAAGGCCTCCGCCAGGGCGTCGGCCAGGTCGCCGAAGACGTCCGTGGGGTCGTAATACTTGACGATCTCGTCGGGGCTGTCGAGCTTCTGCCACTGGCCGGACGCTGCGTCCTCCTCCGACACCACCTCGGCGGCGAAGGAGCCCGAGGAGCGCAGCGTGAGGCGCTCGTCCTCGTCGTCGACGACGATCAGGTCGCCCAGCACGGAGGTCAGCGCAGAGGCCGCCGACTCGAACTGCTCGAGAAGATGTGCCTCGGTCTGCTGGCTGCGCTCCTGGAAGGCGAGGGCCAGGTCGTACAGGCGCTCGGCGGCCTCTTCCTCGGTCTCGGGAGCCTCTTCGTAGTCGTGGCCGGCGGCCCAATCGTCGGCCGCGGCGGCGTACGGGTTCTCGGCGCCGAGCGGGACAGTCTCCTCCGGGGCGATGTCCGCCGAGCGGAGCAGATCGCCGGCGGCCGTGGGCTCGGCCTCCAGGCCGGCTTCGAGCTTGGTGGCCTCGGCGAAGGCGGCGAAGACGTCGGCCAGGTTGTACAGCTCGACGAGCTCTGCCGCGGATTCGATGACCTCCGTGTCGTTGACCCACTTGCCCGTCGTCTCGTCCTGATAGCGGCTCCGGCTGCGGAACGTCATGTCCTCGGCGATGGCGAGGTAGTCCACCTCGTCGTCGATCAGGACCACGCCACCGAGCTCGCGGATGCGCGCCTCGTTGCCATCGAGGAAGCGGCCCAGCTGCGCCGACGCCGATGCCAGGAAGTCGGTTCGCTCCAGAGCGGCGTCCGCAGCGAGTTCGCCGAGCAGGTCGTTTCGGCTCGTATCCATCGCGGTCGTCTCCCTATCCCTTGAACTCGAGGTCCGGGCCGATGCGCTCCCGGAGGAACATCGAATGGTGCCGCTCGAACATCCACTCCCCGGCGCGGTGGCCGAGGGCGCGGGTCGCCTCGTCGCGTTCGAGCTTGTCCAGTGTGGCGTAGTCGGGCAGGTCCAGCAGGATCACGTTGTCGAAGTCCCAGCCATGGGCGACGTTGTACCAGCCTATGAACTTGATCCCGAACTTCTCCTCGTACTGCTTCATCTGGCGGGGCAGCATCGTCTTCATGAAGAACTTGAAGAAGGGGTCGCGTCCTCTACGGACTGAGAAGAAGGTCGCAAGGACTGGCACTGTTTCCGCGTTCTCCTCACTTCGTCGCGCTGACCGTCGCTCGGGCCGATCGTGGTCATCCTGGCTCGCGGACGCGCGGACTCCTATTCTCGCACGAGTAGGGGCAGCGCCGACACCGCTGGTTGCGACCCCGACGGCGAGCCCGAATCTCGCCTACTCGTCGCCGGCCCCGGGATCCTCGTAAGCGAGCCGGCCGCCCGCGATCGTGAGCAGCACTCGCCCCGATAGCTCGCGGCCGATGAGCGGCGAGTTCTTGCCCTTGGACCGGAGCGAGTCCTCGGTCACGGTCCAGCGGTCGGCCCGGTCGAACACGACCAGGTCGGCGGGCGCACCCTCGACGAGCCCTCTCTTGCGGGCGGCGGGGGTCGCGGCGGGCGCCGGCCAGCCGGCCAGTGTCGCGGCCGGACCCGTGGTCAGCGCGGCGACGGCCCTGGCGAGGGGCATCCTCTTCGCATCGACGAGCGCGAGCAGCACGCCCAGCGCGGTCTCGATGCCGCTGATGCCGCTGGACGCCCTGCCGAACTCCACTTCCTTGTCCACGACCGTGTGCGGGGCGTGGTCCGTGACGACCGCGGAGGCGGTCCCGTCGAGGAGAGCGGCCAGGCAGGCGGCCGCGTCAACGGGCGTGCGAAGCGGCGGATTGACCCGCAGTGATGTGTTGTACGGCGGGGCGGTGAGGGCTCCGTCCGCCCACGGGTCGCGGGACGAGCCGTCGGGGCCGAGCGCCTCCCACGACCAGCGCCGCGCCCCGGCGATCCACTCGTCGGCGAGGGCCAGGTGGTGAGGCGTCACGTCGCAGGTAACGGGTAGCCCGGCATCCTTCGCCCGTCGGACCAGATCGAGCGAGGCGGCCGTGGAGAGATGCGTCAGGTGGAGCCGGACACGGGGCTCGTCAATCAGCGCATCCGCCAGGACGGCGAGATCACGCGAAACGGCGTTCACCTCCGCCGCGGCCGGCCAGCCTGCCAACCCCATGATCGAGGCGACGTAGCCTTCGTTGGCTTCGGCACCGGCGGTCAGCTCGAGGTCCTCAGCGTGATCGACAACCGGCAGGCCGAGCATTCCGGCGTAGAGCAGGGCGCTGCGCAGGAGCGTCGGCGTCCGAACCGGCGCGCCGTCGTCCGAGTAGCCGACGACGCCGGCGTCGGCGAGCTCGCCCATGGCGGAGAGCTGCTCCCCTGCCCGGTCGGCCGAGACGGCGCCGTAGGCGAGGACCTCGACGGGCGATCCGCTCGCGCGGGCGGCCGATCGGATGCGCTCCAGGACGCCCGGCTCGTCGAGGGCGGGCGAGGTGTTCGGCATCAGCGCGACAGTGGTGTAGCCCCCGTGAGCTGCGGCGGCAGTGCCGGTGGCGACGGTCTCCGCGTCTTCGAAGCCCGGCTCGCGAAAGTGGGCGTGGAGGTCGAGGAAACCGGGGGCGACGATGACGCCCCTGTCCGAGACGCCCTTCGCCTCTTCACCTTCGAGCCAGACTACCGATTCGAGAACGCCGCCGGTGATGACGATCTCGCCCGGGCCTTCGCGGCCGGAGACGGGGTCGACCAGCCAGGCCTTCTCGAGCTCGAACCGCTCGACTACCTCGCCGATCCCGGGGCCGAGCGCGGTCGCGCTGCCGGCCGTCTTCGACCGCGGGCTCATCGGGCGGCCTCGTGCCCGACGGCAGCTTCGTGCGCGCCGGCGAGCAGATAGAGCAGCGCCATTCGGACGGCGACGCCGTTGGCCACCTGCTCGGTGATCACGGCTCGACCGCTGATCGCCACGTCCGGCGCAATCTCGACGCCCTCGTTCATCGGCCCGGGGTGCATCACGATCGCCTCGGGCTTCGCCAGCGACACACGCTCCGCATTCAGCCCGAATCGTGCGGCGTACTCCCGCAGCGATGGCAGCAGGCCGCCCTGCATGCGCTCGCGCTGGATCCGCAGCGCCATCACCACGTCGGCGTCGCGCACCGCGGCATCGACGTCGCTGGTCACGTGGAACCGGCCGTGGCCGGGTATCGCGCCGCCGTCCCAGGCCGTGGCCCAGCGATCCATCCCTCGCAAGAGAGTGGCCGGGCCGCACAGCCAGAGGTCGGCCCCGGCAGCGGTCAGCGACCAGATGTTGGAGCGGGCCACCCGCGAGTGCAGGATGTCGCCCACGATCGCGACCTTGCGGCCTCGCAGATCGCCGTCGGGCAGATGCTGGCGCATGGTGTAGAGGTCCAGAAGGGCCTGCGTCGGGTGAGCATGCCAGCCGTCGCCGCCGTTAAGGACGTGGCCGCCGAAGATCTCGGCCGCGAGATGTGGCGCCCCCGAGACGGAGTGGCGCATCACCAGGATCTCGGCGCCGAGGGCCTCCAGGGTCCGGATCGTGTCTACGAGCGACTCACCTTTGGTCACCGACGAGGTGGCCGTGGAAACGCTCACGACGTCCGCGGAGAGGTTGCGGGCCGCGGTCTCGAAGGAGACGCGGGTACGGGTGGAGGCTTCGTAGAAGAGCGTGGTCACACGGCGTCCGTTGAGGGCCGGGACCTTGCGGATCGGGCGGGCGAGGACGCCCTTCATCTCGTCCGTGGTCCGCATGATCAGCTCGATCTCGGGCCAGGTGACAACGTCCACGTCCAGGAGATGGCGATGGTGCCAGACCACTTCCTGAGTCCGGGCGTGGCCGGCGGTGCGGCCGACCGCCGCGGCCTCGGCTTCGACGCTCATTGCTGATCCGCCGCTGCCGACTCGTCGACGCGGAGAAGCCGCCCGATGGAGACCTCGTCGTTGCCGTCGATCTCCTCGACGTGGACCTTGACGATCTCCTCACGCGACGTCGGCACGTTCTTGCCGACGTGGTCGGCACGGATCGGGAGCTCGCGGTGGCCGCGGTCGATCAGCACCGCCAGCCGGATCGCCCGCGGCCGCCCGAAATCGATCAGCGCGTCCATGGCGGCTCGGATGGTTCGGCCCGTGTACAGCACGTCATCGACGAGCACGATCGTGGTTCCGGTCATGTCGAACGGCAGATCGGTACCCTTGACGATCGGCTGTTGCGCGACCAGCGACAGGTCGTCGCGGTAGAAGGTGATGTCGAGCGCACCGACCGGGGGCCTGACCCCTTCGTGCTCCTCGATCGCGGACGCGATCCGCCCGGCGAGAGGAACTCCGCGTCGCTGGATGCCTACGAGCGCGAGGCCCTGCGTGCCGGCCTGTTTCTCGACGATCTCATGGGAGATCCGAACGATGGCTCGCCGGATCTCGTCGCCGGTCATTATCTGCCGGTCGGTCATCGATTCTCGCTGCCCCGCATCAGGCGCAGTCCTCCTTCCCGGCCTCACCGTGCCGGTCGTTAAAGGTCGTTGGAAGGATACAGCGCATCTCGCCGCGACGCCCGCTCCCTGAAAGGATTCGGGCCGGCCGGCCTGGGCTCGTGGAGCGGCTAGCTTCCCGGGCGATCCGTCGAATCGGGCGGCGGCTCGGTGACGGCCGGCTGGCCCGATCCCGAGCTGTCAGCAGACGCGGTGACTTCGGGCGTCGCATTGGGGGTGGGCGGAACCGCGGGTAGCTGGAAGAGATACGTCTTGCCGTCGCCGCCCTGGCCCGGCGACGTGTAGACGAACTGCGAGTCGTCGAACTGGATGTTCGAGCAGGCCGAAGCCGAGAGCAGCAGGCCATCCACGTTGAGCATGTTCGAGCCGGGAATGACGTTGAACAGCGTTACCTGGCCAACGTCCGTGGCCCCGGCATCGGCCACCCAGATGGCCACATACTGACCCGTGGCGTCCCAGCGAACCGACCAGCTCGTCACGATTCCGGGGGCGGAGCCGACTGGCACGCGCTGCGGCAGGCCGGTCGAGTTCGCCGGCGATGAGGAAGGCTGGCCTCCCGGGGCGGGCGCGACCGGGCTGCTGACCGACTGATCGGGGGTGGCCAGGGGGCTGGCCGAATCGGTCGGTTGGGCGGCGGTTGGAGTCTCAGAAGGGGCGGCGGTTGGCGCGGGCGACGGCGCCTGGCCTCCGGCGCCGCTCAGATCGACGGCGACGAGGTTGAGGTCGGACCAGGTATCGAAGTAGAAGTCGCCCTGACCGGCCCCGTACAGTCCGGTCGCCTGGTCGAACGCCACGGTGCCGGACCAGTACACGACGAAGCTGCCCGTCGGGTCGACCACCGGCATCAGCATCGGACGCTCGATTTGCCAGGCCTCGGCGATGCGCGGGTCGTAAACGTACGAGATCGCGGTAACCGTGGCCGCCCCAGCGACCGGAGCCGTCGCGGCGGGAGTGTCCGTGGCGTCGACCGCCGGCGATGACGCGCTCGGCGTCGAGTTCGCCTGGGAGTCAGCCTGGGAGAACTCGCTGAAGAGGATCTGCCCCCCGAACCAGCCGGCGAAGAGATCGGCGTGGCTCGTGGTGACCGCCTGGGCCTGAGCCCACCCGACTCGCCAGACGAACACGTCAGAGCCGGAGCTCAGGTTCACAGGTCGGGCGGAAAAGGCGAACCACTGGCCATCGGCGGAGAACTCGGGGGCTCGGCCGACGATCTGGTAGCCGTCGAGGATTGCCGTCGGCTGGGAGCCGCTCGGCGGGGCCGCGGTGAGTGCGGCAGGTGCGGAAGTGGTGCTCTCGGCGGGCTGCGGCGTGGCGCTCGCGGTTGAGCCCGGTTCCACCGACGTGGTGGGCTGGGCGAGATCAGACATGGCGGCCGGAGTCCCGGCGGCCGAAGCCGTTGAGGCCGGCGCCGTGGGACGCGGCGTGAGCAGGTCGATTGCAACGGTCTTGGGCGCCGACTGCGCAAGCGGCAGCATGACGATCTTGTTGGCGTTCCAGACGGCCGCCTGGGTGGCATTCGGGGAAATCACGACAGACACCGCCGTCTTGCTTTCGACCGAGCCCAGGACTGTGCCCGTGCCGTTCGTGACTGCGCAGCTCTGCGGCGATCCCGTGCAGTAGGCGGTGCCGCCTCTGATCTGATACAGGCCGTTCTCGGGCGCGACCCAGTAGCTGTTGCCGCCCACCACGGTCAGAGCCGTCTGCGCGCCGCTGCTCGGGGCGGCACTGATGACAGCGACGTTGGTCGTGCCGGAGGGGGCGGCGACTGGGGCGAAGAGCGGCCCCTGCGAGAAGAGAGACAGCCCGACCACCAATACCACCACTGCCACGGCCATGACCGAGGCCAGGGACGACCGATTTCGAACCAGGTAGCCCAGGCGCAGACCGGCCAGGCCCGCCAGGCCGGTGCGGCGGGCGCGACTGCGATCGACCGCGTCCAGGCCCGCGGAAGTCCGGGCCCACAGATCGCGCGGGGGTTCGGGCGTGGCCAGCCCATGTAGCTCGTCGTGGATGGCGCGATAGTCGTCTGCCACGGACTGGCAGGCGGCGCAGCCACGCAGGTGCGCCGCCAGCCATGCGGCGTCGGCCGGGGACAGCTTCGCGTCGATCTCCTCCGAGGCGAGCAGGCGGGCCTTCTTGTGGGCCCTCTCGGCCGCCCGTCGCGCCGCATCCATGTCGCTCACCGGTCGGCTCCCTTCGAGTCGTCGGCACGGCGGCGAGGGTCCGCGGCCCGTGTCTTCTCGGCAAACGCGGCGTCGAGTGCTGCTTCGCGCTCCTTCTCCAGGCGCCTCTCGTCGGCGAGGGCCTGGCGGAGGCTCTCGCGAGCGCGGGTGAGGAGGGCCCGGGCAGCCACGTGGCTTACGCCAAGCGTCTCCGCCAGCTCCAGGCCTGTGAGGTCGCCGACTTCGGCCATCAGGAGGGCGTTTCGCTGCCGGTCGGGGATTCGGGCGAGAGCGCGCGCCAGAGGGCCGGACAGCCGCATCTCCATCACCAGATGCTCGGCGGAGGGGGCGGCGCCATGGGACTCCGTGGTGAGCGGCAGGAAACGCACGATGCGGCGGTGGCGGATTTCGTCGAGGGCGATACGATGGGCGATCTGGTATAGCCACGCGCGGGCCTTGGCCCGGTCCTCCAGGCTCTCGATTGCGCGGTAGGCGCGGATGAAGGTGTCCTGCGCCAGATCGGCCGCAAGGTCGGCGTCTCGCATCATGCGGATCAGATAGGCGTAGATCTCGGCATGGTGGCGAGCAAAGAGTTCCTCGATGAAGGCGCGATCGGCGGACCTTTCGGCCGCGGCCGTCACGCCGGCCTCCATTCGCCAGGTAGTGGTTTCGAGTGCCAAGACGATTCCGCCGCTGTCCGGGATGCCGTCAGGAAGAGGCGCGTCTCCGCGCGCCAGGTTGCTGTGACGGCGGCGCCTCGGCCGCTGTGACGCCGTGACGATCCCCCTATTCTCATGGCGTTCCCGCGGATTCCCCTTCGGATCGATGGCGTAGCAACTGTTCTACGGCCTCTTCCGGAGACACCGGATTCACCGGCAGACCCGTGCCAAGCTCGAGGCCGGCGATCTCGCGCAGTCGCGGGTGGATTTCCCAATGCCAATGGTACGTCGCGTCGACCTTTTCGCGGAGCGGCGCCGTGTGCAGCACGAGGTTGTGCGGAGGGCCGTCGAGGCTCGCCAGGCGCGCCAGGACCTGGCGGAGGGCCTCCGCCGTGGAGGCGATGTCCGCGTCCTCCGCGCGGCCGAAGTCCGCGGCATGGCGGCGCGGCACGATCCACACCTCGAACGGCGAGCGCGAGGCAAAAGGGGCAAATGCCACGCTCGCGTCGTCCTGCCAGATCAGCCGCGTGCCTGCCCTCGACTCCTCGCGCGCGATCCGACATAACGGACACTCGCCCTCACGGATCAGGTACCGCGCGGCGCCGCCGATCTCCTCGGAGACGCGATGCGGGATCTGCGGCAGGTCGTATAGATCCAGGCACAGATGGTTCGTTCGAGCGCCGGCCTGGGCGCCCCAGTTCTGGACGACCTGTAGGTACTCAGTCTGGCCGAGTCCGGTGGCGTCGGCGATCGCCCCGCGCGCGACCGACAGCATCTCGCGCAGCAGCCCGCTGCCGATGAGCTGCAGCGGCCGATGCTCGCCGGGGGGAGCGACGATCGTCCGCCAGCTGCCCGAAGCTCTGGCCTGCGACAGCGCCACCTGGGCCAGGCTGCGCTCCATCTCCCGCGCTTCCTCGTTCGTACCGACAACGTGGAAGGCATAGTCCTTGAGAATCCGGATGCGGACTCCGTCCCCCGGCGGCTGAGTGCAGTTCTGGCATGCTCCACCGTCGTCTACGGGTTCGGCGCGCAGGGAGAATCGGCCGCGGTTGAACTGGCGGTCGACGACCGTGGCGACCCACCAGCCGGTGATGGCGTCGCGGCGCAGCTCGAAGAGGCCGGGTGCCATCAGCTCGCTCCAGCGACGGTCGCGGCCGAAGGGACATAGGTGGCGTGCCCGATCAGCCTCTCGAGATCTACGCGGGCTCGGGCCGTGTCTGCCCGAGGCGGCAGGGCTCCCACGAGCGGCGCGCTGAGCGCCCGAGCGAGCGCCGGGGCGAACGCGGCAGCTACGCCGGCGACCGATTCGACCGGCGGTTCGGCCGCCTCGTCGCGCTCTCGGGCGATCGAGGTCGATTCGAGACCGGGCATGCCGCAGGCGTCGATCAGGCCGAAGTCGGCGAGCCGGACGGAGACGTTGAGGGCGATGCCGTGGTACGTCACGCCGCGCTCCACCCGAACGCCGACGGCACCGATCTTGCGCGTGCCGTCCGCACACCAGCAACCGGGGAATCCATCTTTCGGCCCGGCTTCGACACCGAAGGCGGCGCACGTTTCCGAAAGGGCGCCCTCCAGCGCCCTGACGAACGATCGTATATAGAGCCCGCGATCGGCCAGGCGGACGATCGGGTAGGCGGTCAGCTGGCCGGGTCCGTGGTAGGTGACCTCGCCGCCGCGCTCGGTCCGGATCAGCTCTATCTGGCGGGCGGCCAGCTCGCCCGGGCTGGCAAGCACGTGGCTCGGGTCGGAATGGCGGCCGAGCGTCAGGACCGGCTCGTGCTCGAGGAGCAGCAGCTGATCGCCGATCGCGCCGGCGGCGCGGGCCGAAACGAGACGATGCTGGAGGTCCCACGCGTCGCGATACCGAGTCCGGCCGAGCCACCAGGCGGTGATCGGCGCGGGTGCGCCGGCAACCCGATCTGACGAGTCCGAGGCGCGACGATCCATGACGGCCACGATAGCAAACGCGCGGCATCGTGCCAGCCGCGTCTCGTGTTCGGCCCGTGCCCGCCGCTTCGCCCGGCGGTCTCTGTCCGGTCAGGGTCGGATCGCCGGTGATCTTCAGCCGTATAGCAGCGATCCCGGCGTGGTGAGAATCTCGCCCGTCTCAAGCCAGGTCTTCAGGCCGGAGAGGATCATCGGCCAGCCACCGTAGAACTCCTCGTTCGCGCTGTCGCGCAGCCGGTCGTGGGTGACGGTCAGGTGGCAGGAGTCGCCGATCGGCTCGATCTCCCAGGTAACCCTCGAGGTGCCCTCGCTCTTCACGTCGTCGCTCCAGAGCGCGACCATGCTCTGGACCAGCCGGCGAGGCGGACTGACCTCGAGATTCTCGCCCTCGCCCGGGGGGCCGGGGGCCTTCGGGTTAGTCATCTCGTAGCGCGAGCCCGGCATCCAGTCCGAGCTAATCAGGTTCCCGAACTGGAACTTGGCCCTGATCTCGCCGTCGGTGATCGCCTCCCAGAGGCGCTCCGGGGTCGTGCGGATGTAGAACTCAGAGACCTTCTCCGCGGCACTCTCCCAATCGTCTCGGGTACTGCCTACCTGGGCCAGGCTCTACCCGACGCTTTCCAGGCGCGTACGAACGGCTGATGGTAGACGCGGCGATCTCGGGAGACCGCACGATTGCGCTGCGGGCGCTCCTGTCGAATCCGCTGGTCGCGGAGTGGAACGTCGCGCTGCCGCTGCTCGACGCGCTGCTCGACGCGAACCGCGACCACCTTTCGCGCTTCTTCCCGGTCGGGGGCTGAAGGAGCGCGGCGGCGGGAGCCCGGCCCGTCTGCTTCGTCTCGACGGACCGCCAGTCACCCGAGCCGCAGTCCGAGGTAGGCACGATGGAGGCGTGGCGACATCGGGCCGACGAGGTCCCGGCGGAAGCGAAATCGAGATCTTCGGATAGGTCTCGGAGTCACACCGTCGGACCGTTCGACGTCCCACCGGGTCGCGGCGCCCCTGGTTCCCAGGGGATCCCGAAGCGACAGCGCACAATCTGGGCTGCGGAGCAATCGTGGCGATTGCCGGACAGAGGTCTGAGACGGATGAGCGAACCTGACGTCACGCCGGCCAGTCAGGCAGCGGGTCGATCGCGGCTGGTCGCGGCGCTGTTGTCATTCATCTGGCCTGGGCTCGGGCAGCTCTACAGTCGCCGCCCCGTCGCGGCCGCGGTCTTCGCGGTTCCGGTCGTGCTCGCCGCCGCGTGGCTGGGTCTGCAACTCACGAACGGCCTGGACTACTTCGGGGCCAGCTTCCTCGACAGTTCCTTCGCCCTGACCTTCGTCATTGGCCTCGGGCTGATTGGCCTGTGGCGCATAGCGTCGATGATCCACGCCTATGCCGTTGCCGGGCCTCGTCGCCGGCCGAGCAGGATGGACACCGGCGTGATCGGCATCCTGCTGATCGTGTTCGTGGCGGTCAACGGCTTCGCGGCAGACCTGGCACTGGCGGCCTACAACTTCGACAACGATGTCGCCTCCAACCAGTTGATCCCCGACGAGCCGACTCCGGCCCCCACCGGCGTCGCCGCCGCCCCGCCTACTGCGAGCCCGTCGCCTGCGGCGGTCTGGACCCCCACCACGACCGGTTCGCCCGAACCCACACCGAGCCCCAGTCCCACCGCCGCGCCCTCTCACCGGATCACGGTCCTCCTCACCGGCGTCGATTTCCTGGCCGGACGACACCACGCGCTGAACGACTCGATCCTCATCGCGAGCGTCGATACTCAAACGTACAAGGCCGCCATCCTCAGCATCCCCCGCGACACGTCCGACTTCGACTTCTACTGGGGCGGCAGCGCCGGCATCAACACCAAGATCAACAACTTCGCGAACTTGGTCGCCGAAGGCGCGATCCACGCTCCCGATCCTCCCGCCACCGCACTCGCTAAAGAGGCGGGCTGGCTCGTGGGGTTGAAGGTCGACTACTACGTGATCGTCGACATCGCGGGCTTCGGCAAGCTCGTGGACGCCGCTCATGGCGTCTGCGTCACGAACCCGAAGGCCATCAACGATCCCTCGACCGGCACGTTCATTCCGGCGGGCTATCAGTGCATGGACGGCGCCACCACCCTCAAGTACGTGCGTTCTCGCGAGGGCGCCGGCGACAACGACTACACGCGTTCGCGCCGCCAGCAGGACGTGCTCATCGCCCTGGCCAAGAAGCTGATCAGCCCCGGCGGCATCGGCTACCTCACCAGCGTCCTGGCCGTCGCTGGCCAGACGGTCCAGACCAACTTCCCACTCAAGACAGCCCGCAACTACGTCTCGCTCGCCCAGCACGTTGCAGCCACCACCATCTCGCAATGCGTTCTGGGCCCACCCTACAACTACCACCCCGCCACAACGTTGACCAAAGGCACGTGGACGAGTCGTCTGAAGCTGTCCATGGTTGCCGGGCTGTCGGTCTACCTCTTCGGCACCGACAGCCGCTACTACGGGATGGAAGGGATCACGCCAGCTCCCTGCGCCTAGTCGTGTCCGGCGTCGGTCCACGGGACCGGACGATCAGTGCGCCCGACACGCCTGGAGCCGAGCCGGCGGCCGGAATATGGATGATCCGCGCGGAGAACCCGGAGCGCGGGAATCTCGATGGCCCCTGGCGCTCATCCAGGGGCCATCGGTGCTCACGGAGCGGGCGGGGCTACTTGCCCTTCTTGTCCTTCTTGTCCTTCTTCTTGCCGGCCACTCTGGTCTCCTAACGGCGGGTCGAAACCCCAACAGTGTAGGCCCACCGGATTCGGTTTCCCCGACCGACCCCTACTCCCACACCCCGAGGCACCGGGGCGCCCAGCAACCGGGCATGACCGGCCAGGTGAAGGAGCAGATTCTCACGCGACTCGGCGAGCTCGGGATCGAGGTCGTGGCTGGTCGTCTCCGCTTCCGGCCGCGCCTCCTTCACCTCGCCGAGTTCAACGACGAACCGTCCCGCTTCGGGTGGCTCGGCGTCTCGGGCGCCGAATCGATGGTCGATCTGCCCGCCGGAAGTCTCGCCTTCACTCACTGCCAGGTCCCGATCTGCTACCGCCTGGGAGACGTCCCCTCGATCGAGCTGGTACGGGCCGACGGTCAGACCGAGCGCGTTGACGGAGCCGAGCTGGGCCGGGAGGCGAGCCGTGCGATCTTCGAGCGTCGGGGCACGTACCGCCGGATGACTGTGACCGTGCCGCGTGGCACGCTGCAGCGCTACGAGATGCAAGCGTAGGCGGTCCGCGCGCCCGGCGAGCGCGCGAGCTCAAGCGAACCAGCGGCCGCGGATCAGAATGTGACGGCCGAACCAGCGTGGTGGCGCTCGCGACGCAGTCCGCGCCAGACCGTGACGCGGCCGCGTCCCTGAACCTGCCACGCGCCGTCGCGACCAACGATGGCGGTTTCCTCGTCGATCCCCACCACCACCGCGCCCTTCGGAGCGGCAAGGACCAGCGGCGCCACGAGCGTCTCTGGGATCGCGTCGTAGTGGGGCACGATCACGACATCGGGCACCAGGCCCAGCGCGTCCTGCCAGCGCAGTGCCAGCCCGAGGAAGCGCCCTCCACCCACGCGGAGCTGGTGCCCGCCCAACACCATCGCTCCGGCCGAGCAACCCGCGATCACCGCCCCTCGGGCGTGCGCCTCGCGCAGGGCGGCACCCGCGGCGCTGTCTCGGAGCATCGCCAGGAGGTGGCCCGGCTTGCCGCCGGAGAAGTACACGAGGTCGGCTTCCGAGATCGCGGCGACGGCCGCCGGGGCATCGGCCGCCGCCCGGTCCGCGATGAGGACCGGTACCGGCACTGCCCCGAGGGCAGCGAAATGGGCCTCGCCCTGGGCGGCCCAGCGATTGAAGATGGCCTCGCCGTCCGGCCACGAGGCTGTCGGCACGATCGCGACGCGCGGCCGGTCGCGGCCGGTGGCGGCCAGCAGCCCTCGGTCCACCTCGGCCATTGCCGCTGTGAACTCGCCGGAGCCGACGAGGGCAATGACGCCGTTCATGGCGGCTGAGTCTACCGGAGCCGGGCCGCCGGTTCCGCCGGACGCTACCGACGGACCGGCTTACCTGGGCGAGCGGCGCCGATGGCGTGCTCTTGCCGTCTCGGTCCTGTCAGCCGACCAGAACTCCAGGCTCGGTCACTACCGGCATGTTCGGCCGGATGAGGGCGGTGATCCGGGCCAGCTCGTCGAGCATGGCGTCGGCCGACCGGGTCATCACCTCGTTGGGCCGTACCGCGCCGGAGTCGTCGATGAACTGAGCGAAGAACGGGAGGTTCACCGACTCGGCGACCGGGATCATCTTGAGCGCCGTCACTACCTGCTTGAGCTGCTGAACCGCACGTGTTCCCCCGGCCACGCCGCCGTAGCTCACAAAGCCGACGGCCTTGTCGGCCCATTCCTGCGACAGGTAGTCGATCGCGTTCTTGAGCGCTGCGCTGTAGCCGAAGTTGTACTCGGGCGTCACGAAGACGAAGGCATCCGAGCGCTCGACAGTGCGGCTCCAGTCGATGGTGTGCTGGTGGACGTACTGGCGGAGGCGAGGATGGCTCGGCTCGTCGAGAAACGGCAGGTTCAGCTCGGCCAGATCGACCAGCTCGACGTCGAAGCCATCGTGGGCAATAGCGCGGGAGCGGAACCAGGCCGCGAACTTGGGGCCGACGCGACCCGGACGGGTGCTGCCGATGACGATGGTGAGGGTTGGCTTTGACATGATGAACTCGTTTCGTTGCTGCTAGATCGGTGCCGATGGGAACATCCTACCAGATCATTGCATATGCAACTACTTAGGGTTTGAGGCACGGCCCGTTTGACGCGAGTGGCCGTTGACCCAGGCTCCCGATAGGGACAGCCTGCGGCGCCAAGAAGAGATGGAACTGGCACAACTTGCCCGCCAGCGTCGTATGCAGGCAGAGAACCTTGTGACCGAGCGCCAGGCCCTAGAGCTGGAGCAAGAGAGATTCCACAGCCAGCTGGATGCTGAACAGGATCGAGTGAACACTGAAACCCCGGTGCGGTTGCTTAGAATCGCGGAGGAGAGCGGGGTGCTTCGCGAGGAGCTGGAAATGCGAAGACTGCAGAAACGGGTGAAGGCGTTCGATGTCGAGAGCGAACTCTTGCTCGCACGCGCCCAGCAAGAAATGCGTCGAGAAATGCTGCCACTCGAGCAAGCGCCACAGATTGTGGAGGCTGCATCGAAGGTGCTTCATGGAACGAACCTGTCCATCTACGGGGAGAATACTCAACTTCTTGGGCAACTCGCCCCAATCTTCGACGTGCTGACGCGTGCCGTGCAGCAGGCAACGCCGGCTCGCGTCGAGCGAGCAACGCAACCCGACGAGCCATCATGACGGGGCCAAGGCCGGTCGTAGGCCGGTCGTAGCTCGCCGCGCGCGGGTCGAGCTGACTCTTGCCGAGCGTTGGCGACCCATGGGCGCTGATCGTTGGGAACTCGACGAATACTCAAACGAGCTCCGAGATTTCGAGCTCAGCTACCGACGGGCATTCCATCAGCCCATTCGTGAGGACTTCGTTCGTTTCTTCAGCGTCGCGACCCACGAACACTGCGAGTCGGTCATGGGTCGCCCCACGTGCGACCACTACGCGGGCGTTCCATGCAGGGACGCTCACGACGGTCTAGAACGCGTTTACGTGATCTGGACGGCGGGCACGGCCGAAAAGGCGGCTGCGGCGGCTACCTCGTCTTCGCCGCGGGTCACATCGGCTGCACCCGCGGCTGTCTCAATCGTGGCGGCCGCTGCGGCGCCATCGGCTGCGGCCAGCTCCTCTGCGCGAACCTTTCTTTCGGTGTCGACCGCAGTCTTCCCCTTGGTCTTACGAGCAGGCATCTCGTCCTCCAAGTGGCCGCGAACAGTGAATGAAGAGGCAACGGTTCCTGCGTAGGTAGGTCGCATCGATCGGCCGGCGTGATGTCCGGACACCTCAAGGCGCACCGTTCCAAGGCGCCCGGCAGACGCCCCGGTCGGCGCGATCTGGCCAAACCCCGAAAGGGATCGCCGTCGACGTGCAGAGCCGGGGCAATCAACATGCTAGTGTTGCCTTGCGGAAGTAGCTAACAGGTTAGTCCGTTCGCAGCTACGATGGCGGCATGTCCTTCCATGCTGCTCCTGCGCTGGTGGTCAATGAAGCCGATCGGGCAACCCTGAATGCCGTCGTTCGGGCGCCCACGAGTGAACAGCGGGCCGTGACCCGGGCCCGCATCGTGCTGGCATCGGCCGATGGGACTGCGATCTCACGGATCGCGCACGAGTTGGGCGTCACGGTCAATACGGTCAAGCTGTGGCGGCGGCGATACGAGCGTATGGGCCTCGCGGGTCTGGTCGAAGCGGCGCGGCCCGGACGGCCGGCGGTCTATGGCCGAGCCGAGCGCGATCGGGTCATCGCCCTCACTCTTGAACCACCGCCAGAGGGCATAACGCACTGGAGCGCACGCCG
>PLOC01000015.1 GCA_003141955.1 Chloroflexota bacterium | reverse complement strand
AGCACGCCAAGTGGCTGAAGGTCTGCGCGGAGCTGCCCTGGCGCCGGGACATTTCGTCGCTCAACTACGTCCTCGCCTCTCATGTCTGGCAACAGGATCACAACGGCTTCACCCACCAGGATCCAGGCTTCCTCGACCACGTCGTCAACAAGAAGGCCAGCATCGTGCGCGTCTATCTACCGCCCGANNGGCAAGCACGCCCTGCCGCAGTGGCTGACCATGGACGAAGCGGTCGTGCACTGCACCGAGGGGATCGGCATCTGGCAGTGGGCCAGCAACGATCAGGGCTCAGAGCCGGACGTGGTCATGGCCTGTTGCGGCGACACGCCCACCCTCGAGATCCTGGCCGCCGTCTCGATCCTCCGCCAGCATCTACCCGACCTGAAGATCCGCGTGATCAACGTCGTGGATCTGATGAAGCTGCAGTCCGCAAGCGAGCACCCACACGGGCTGAGCGAGACCGACTACGACTCGCTGTTCACCAAGGACAAGCACATCATCCTTGGCTTCCACGGATACCCCTGGCTCATCCACCGCCTGACCTACCGCCGAACCAACCGCAACCTGCATGTCCGGGGCTACATCGAGGAAGGCACGATTACCACGGCCTTCGACATGCGGGTTCAGAACAAGCTGGATCGGTTCCACTTGGTGCAGGACGTGGTCGATCGGCTGCCGAACTTGGGCGCCGGCGGCGCCTACCTCAAGCAGATGATGGCAGACAAGCTCGTCGAGCACGGCCAGTACATCGACGAGCACGGCGAAGACATGCCGGAGATCCGGAATTGGAAGTGGGGCGACACCACATGAAAGCACAGGCGATTCTCGAGACCGCCCAAGCCCTGGTCGCCGGGGACAAGGGTCTGCTGGCGATGGACGAGAGCACTCCCACCTGTGACAGGCGATTTGCCGCGCTGGGGATTCCCCAGACGGACGAGGCCCGGCGCGCCTATCGCGAGTTGATCGTGACCACGCCCAATCTTGGACGGTGCATCAGCGGGGCGATCCTCTACGACCAGACGATCCACCAGGAGACCGAAGCCGGCATCCCCTTTGTCAAAGTCCTGATCGATGCCGGGATCATTCCCGGGATCAAGGTCGACGCCGGCGCAAAGGATCTGGCCGGCCATCCAGGGGAGAAGGTCACCGAAGGCCTCGACGGATTGCGCGAACGCCTGGCTCAGTACGCTCAGATGGGCGCGCGCTTTGCCAAGTGGCGGGCCGTGATTGCCGTGGGCAACGGCATTCCCAGCCGCGGCTGCATCGAGGCCAACGCGCAGGCGCTGGCTCGATATGCCGCGCTGTGCCAGGAGGCTGGGCTGGTTCCGGTCGTCGAACCCGAGGTGCTCATGGACGGCGACCACACCCTGGCTCGGTGTGCGCAGATAACCGAGGAAGTCCTGCGCGCGGTCTTCGGGCAGCTGGCCGCTCAAGGCGTGATGCTCGAGGCCATGATCCTCAAGCCCAATATGGTCGTCCCGGGGCTCGCCTGCGGCACCCAGCCAACTGCGGACGAGGTAGCCGACGCTACCGTGAAGTGCCTCCTTCGGGCGGTCCCCGCCGCCGTTCCCGGGATCGCCTTCTTGTCGGGCGGCCAACCCAGCGAACTGGCCTCGGCCCGCCTCAACGCAATGAACGTCCGCTTCAAGACGCGCGTGCCCTGGGCATTGGCGTTCTCGTTTGCTCGCGCTATTCAGCAACCGGCCATGGAGATCTGGCGAGGCGAGGCGTCCAACGTCCCCGCGGCCCAGCAGGCCCTTTTCCATCGAGCCGACTGCAACCGGGCTGCGCGCCGGGGCGAATACACGGCCAAGATGGAGAACGCGTGAGCACGACCATGAAGCCACGCGACACGGCTCAGACGGCACTCTACCCCCTGCGATTCGGGCCCATCTACCAGTACCGGCTCTGGGGCGGGCGGCGTTTGGCCGACCTTCTGAGCGCGCCGCTGCCGGTCGACGAGCCAATCGGCGAGGCGTGGGTGCTGAGCGACCGCGACGACCATGCCAGTCGGGTTGCCGATGGGCCGCTCAAGGGGCGAACCCTCGGTGAAGTGCTGGAGCTCTATCCGGAGCAGATGCTCGGAAAGCTTGCCGGACGATATCCTCGCTTCCCGCTGCTGCTCAAGTTCCTCGACGTGCGCGAGATGCTCTCGCTCCAGGTGCATCCCGCGGATGATCGCAAGGATCTGCTGCCGGCCGGCGAAACCGGCAAGACCGAAGCATGGGTCGTGCTCGAAGCAGGGGCTAAGAGCCGGATCTATGCCGGCCTGAAGCCGGGCACCATGGCCGACGATCTCCGGCGGGCGATCGCGAGCGGAGTTGTGGCGGACAACGTCGCATCGTTCATACCCAAACAAGGCGACGGCATCTTCCTGCCTGCCGGCACGGTCCACTCCCTCGGCGGCGACATTGTGGTGTTCGAGATTCAGGAGAACAGCGACGTGACCTTCCGCCTCGACGACTGGGGCCATGTCGATCCCAAGACTGGCCGGCCTCGTGCTCTTCAGGTGGATCAGGCCCTGAGCGCCATCGACATGACGCTAGGCGCGGTCGCCCCGGTCTCACCGGTGGTTGAGGAGACGACACCGGTTGAGCGCGAGCGGCTTTTCGATTGCGAGCACTTCCGATTGTGGCGCCTGCGTGGCCAATCGCCCTTTGCCGTCGGCGCCGCGGGCGCGCCGCGCGTGTTGGTCTGTATAGAGGGCACGGGACGAGTCGAGCACGGCGGTGAGACCTACACCGCCGGCAAAGGGGACGTCTTGCTGCTCCCGGCGGCGGTCGGAGCCAGCGTTTTTCAGCCAAGCGGCACAGTGACCGTGCTGGAAGCAGCTCTGCCGGAATGAAGCAACTTATCGTCTACGACCTCGATGGCACGCTCGCGGAGAGCAAGTCCCCTCTCGATGCCGAGATGGCGGGACTGCTTCATGACCTCCTGGGCATCGTCAAGGTAGCCGTGATATCCGGCGGCGCCTGGAAGCAGTTCGAAGAGCAGCTGCTGTCGAATCTTCCGCACGACGAGCGACTGGCGAATCTGTCTCTTCTTCCGACGTGCGGGACTCAGTTCTTCCGATACGGCGCGGACTGGACGAAGGTCTACTCGGAGGACCTCGCCGCCGACGAGAAGGCCAAGATCGAGAGCTCGCTTCAGAAGGCGGTCTCAGAGGCGGGCTTCAAGCCCCAGAAGCTCTGGGGAGAGCAGATCGAAGACCGTGGAAGCCAGATCACGTTCTCGGCGTTGGGGCAGGAGGCGCCCCTCGACGAAAAGGACAAATGGGATCCGGATTTCGCCAAGCGAAAGAAGATCAAGGCGATTCTTGACACGCTGCTTCCGGAGTTCTCAGTCCGAATGGGCGGCGCCACCTCGATCGATGTGACCAAACCAGGCATCGACAAGGCCTACGGCGTCCGGAAGCTGCGAGACATCCTTGGCCTCTCGCTCAAGGAGATGATCTTCATCGGCGACGCCCTGTTCGTCGGTGGCAACGACTACCCGGCCGAAGAAGCGGGCGTCGTCTCTATCCCGGTGAAAAGTCCTGACGAGACCAAGCGGGTCACCGAGGCGATCATCGCCTGCCTGGATCCGATGACGAATGGATAGCGTGGTGACGGGCTCGGCGGGCGCGTTCGTGTTGTGCCGCCTGGGGACGATCATGGAACCGGAGCCGGGCAATCCCAACGAAGTCGAGGGCGTCCTCAATCCGGCCGCCGCGCGTGGGCCGGATGGCCATCTATACCTGTTCCCACGCCTCGTGGCAGCCGGCAACTACTCGCGCATCGGCATCGCCAGAGTTCGGTTCAACGGCGACGGCGATCCGACGGGCGTCGAGCGGCTCGGCATCGCGCTCGAGCCGGAGGCCGACTATGAGCTGCGGCCGGGCGGCAGCGGCGGCTGCGAGGATGCGCGAGTCACGTTCGTGGAACCGCTCGGAAGCTACGTGATGACCTACACGGCGTTCTCGCCCGAAGGCCCGCGCATCGCCCTGGCCATATCGAAGGACCTCTTCCACTGGCAACGCCTGGGGCTCGTCAACTTCACCAACTACCACGCCGGCGTCGACCCCGACGGCGTGGACGACAAGGATGCCAGTCTCTTCCCGGTCGTCATCCCCAATCCATCCGGGCGACCGGAACTCGCCATCCTGCACCGGCCGCTGTTCCCGGGCACTCGTCCGGAGGAGACCGCCCTCCACCCCGCGTCCCGCGACGTTGACCTCAACCGGGAAAGCATCTGGATTTCATATTGCGAAAGGGCACCGGAGGGCGATCCACTGAGTCGCTTCGGCCGGTTCGCCTCGCATCACCGCCTCGCGAGTCCCGTTTCCCAATGGGAGCGGCTCAAGATCGGCGGAGGCACGCCCCCGATCCTGACCCGCCACGGCTGGCTCATCGTCTATCACGGCGTGAGCGAGGCCAGTCCGCCAAGCGAGGCCGGCCGCCAACTCTGCTACTCGGCCGGGGTGATGGTGCTATCGAGGGAGCATCCGCAAATGCTCCGATATCGGTCGGCGCAGCCGGTGCTTACTCCCGACCTGCCGCAAGAACGAAGCGGGACCATCGCGAACGTCGTGTTCCCGACCGGCATCGACCGGCGCGACGATCTCGGCATGCCCGACCGGTTCGATGTCTACTACGGCATGGCCGACGACAGGATTGGCGTAGCCCGCCTCGACCTGCCAGAAGCTCTGCCACTTGGAGGGCTCGCCCACTCGCCGGGCGCGAGGGTATAGCAGAGGTCAACGCATCATGAAATCGAGTGCCCACAAGCCCAAGACGAAGACGGGGTCAGTGCCCAAGGCGAAGAGCGACCTCCAATCCATGCCCATGCCGGAACTGCAGGCGAAGCTGGAGTCGTCGCCGGACGGCCTCACGCAGGCCGAAGCCGCGAAGCGCCTGGTCCAGTACGGCCCCAACGAGATCGAGGAGAAGAAGGACAACCCGTTCCTGAAGTTCCTCACATATCTGTGGGGTCCGATCCCGTGGATGATCGAGGCGGCCGTCGTCCTCTCGGCGCTCGCCCAGCACTGGCCGGACTTTGGCATCATCCTCGTCCTGCTTCTGGCAAACGCCGTCGTCGGCTTCTGGGAGGAACACCAGGCGGGCAACGCCATCGCCGCGCTGAAGGCCAAGCTGGCGATCGAGGCCAGGGTGAAGCGCGATGGGAAGTGGGTCACGCCACCGGCGCGCGAGCTGGTGCCGGGCGACGTCATCCGTGTGCGTCTGGGCGACATCGTGCCGGCGGATGCACGCCTGCTGGACGGCGACTCGATCGAGGTGGATCAGTCCGCGCTGACGGGCGAGTCGTTGCCCGCCACCCGAAAGCCCGGCGAGGCCGTGTTCTCGGGCTCGATCGTCCGTCAGGGCGAGATCGGCGCGCTCGTCTATGGCACGGGCACCAACACTTACTTCGGCAAGACCGCTCAGCTGGTGCAGGAGGCGCACACCGTCAGCCATTTCCAGCGTGCGGTGCTCAAGATCGGCGATTACCTGATCGTCCTTGCGGTGGCGCTGGTGGCGCTGATCGTGACCGTCTCGATCATCCGCGGCGACCCGATCCTGACAACCCTGCAGTTCGCCTTGGTCTTGACCGTGGCGGCGATCCCGGTGGCGATGCCCACGGTGCTGTCGGTGACGATGGCAGTGGGCGCGCGCCTGCTGGCCAAGCGAGAGGCGATCGTCACGCGTCTGGCAGCCATCGAGGAACTGGCCGGCGTGGACGTCCTGTGCGCCGACAAGACCGGGACCCTGACCCAGAACAAGCTGACCCTTGGCGATCCGTTCGGCGTCAGCGGCGTCGAAGCCGACGAAGTCATCCTCTGCGCCGCCCTGGCGTCGCGCGAGGAAGACAAGGACACGATCGATATGGCCGTGCTCGACGGCCTTAAGGACGACAAGACCTTGAAGGGCTACAAGGTTCTCCACTTCCAGCCATTCGACCCGGTCCACAAGCGCACCGAAGCGACCGTCAAAGGCCCCGACGGCAAGTCGTTCCAGGTCGCCAAGGGCGCGCCTCAGGTGATCCTGGAGATGTCCGCGAATGCCGGGAAGGTGAAGGCCGCCGTCGACAAGGCAGTCAACGAGTTCGCCGCGCGGGGCTTCCGTTCGCTGGGCGTGGCCCGGGCCGATGGGAAGGGCAAGTGGCGGTTCCTGGGTGTGCTGCCGCTATTCGACCCGCCTCGGGATGAGGCCAAGGCGACCATAGCGACTGCCCGCCAAATGGGCGTGACGATCAAGATGGTCACTGGCGACGCGCTGGCTATCGCCGTGGAGACCGCCAAGAAGCTGGGGATGGGAACGAACATCCTCGATGCCAGCGGCTTCGGCGACACCAAGCATCAGGCGACGGCAAAGCTGGCCGAGTCGATCGAGAGTGCGGACGGCTTCGCCCAGGTGTTCCCCGAGCACAAGTTCCACATCGTGGAGATCCTTCAGAAGCGCGGCCACATAGTGGGCATGACGGGCGACGGAGTGAACGACGCCCCGGCTCTCAAGAAGGCCGACTGCGGCATCGCCGTCTCGGGCGCGACGGACGCGGCACGGGCAGCGGCGTCCATTGTGCTGTTGACGTCCGGGCTGTCGGTGATCATCGAGGCGATCAAGGAGAGCCGCAAGATCTTCCAGCGGATGAACAGCTACGCGATCTACCGCATCGCCGAGACGCTGCGGGTGCTGCTGTTCATGACCCTGGCGATCCTGGTATTCAACTTCTACCCGGTCACGGCCGTGATGATCGTGATGCTGGCGTTGCTGAACGACGGCGCGATCCTGTCAATCGCCTATGACAACGTTCACTACAAGGACCAACCCGAAGCCTGGAACATGCGCGTGGTGTTGGGGATTTCCACGGTGCTGGGGATCATCGGGGTCGTCGCCGCCTTCGGCTTGTTCTATCTGGGCGAGCGAGTCTTCCATATCGACCGCGACCAGATCCAAACGATGATGTATCTGAAGCTGTCGGTGGCGGGGCACCTGACGATCTTCCTCACTCGTACACGCGGCCGGTTCTGGACCATCCGCCCCGCGCGGGTTCTGTTGCTGGCGGTGTTCGGCACTCAGGCAGTGGCGACGTTGATAGCCGTCTATGGGCTGTTCATGACACCACTCGGCTGGGGCTGGGCACTGTTCGTTTGGGGTTACGCGCTTGCGTGGTTCCTCGTGAACGACCAGATCAAGGTGCTCGCGTACCGGATTCTCGATCCTGCCAAGGCCAGGACTCCGACCGCGCCGGCGCGACCAAAGAAGCAGGCGGGGTCGTTGGTCGAAGCCGCATAGCGGGGCTGCAGAACTGAGGCCCACTCGCCAGCGCACCGAGCGCCGGTGCACTGGCAGTCTGCGGAGAGCGCGGGCGCCGTCTTCGGACTCATAAGAACCTCATCCGTTGGAGGCGCCATTGGAGGCGGTGGTCTTTGCACTTAGCGCGGCGCTGAGTCTCGGCGCGAGCGTCTTGCTCGTCTCGCGGCTTGAACGGGTCGGAGAGCGGCTTGGCGTGTCCGAGGCTCTGCTCGGTCTCATCGCGGCGCTCGCCGCCGACGGCCCCGAAATCACGTCTTCCGTCGCTGCCATCGCCGGCGGGCATGGGACGGTCGGGATCGGCGTGACGCTCGGCTCCAACGTATTCAACCTTGCCGCTTTACTGGGCATCAGCGCACTCATAGCGGGTCGCATCAAGTTCCACCGCCGCGAGATTGCGCTCGAAGGCACAGTCGGACTTTGGATGGCGATTCTCAGCGTGGTCGTCGTCGCGGGGCTTATCGCGCCCGCTGTTGGTCTGCTCCTCGCCCTGATCGTGTTCGTGCCCTACGTTGCCGTCAGCGCCGAACACCCCGCCGCCAGAGCCCGGATACGGCTGCCGGCGCGTTGGTTGGAATGGCTGGCACGCGCCCTGGCCGAGGAAGAGGCCGAGCTGGCGGTGGCCATTCGACCGCAGCGAGGGGACCGTCGGGACACCGTGGTTGCGCTCGCGGCTCTGATCGTCGTCATCGCGGCGAGCGTGGCCATGGAGGAGCAGGCGACGACTCTGGGCGAGCGCCTGGGATGGTCGCAGATCATAGTTGGAGGCCTGATTCTGGCGGCAGTGACCAGCCTGCCGAACCTCGTGGCCGCCGTCTACCTGGCGTCGCGAGGACGAGGTGCGGCTACGTTGAGTGAGGCTTTCAACAGCAACGTCTTCAACGTCATCGTGGGTCTGCTGCTACCGGGCGCGATTCTCGGGATCGCGGCCGGTGCCGGTGGCGGCCTGCTTGTGGCTTTCTCCTACGCCGCTCTGACCGGCGTAGCCATCGCACTCACTTTCCGTGGCCACGGGCTGACCCGCCGGACTGGTGCGGTCATCATCGCCGGCTACTGCGTCTTCGTGGTCGCGATCGCGGCAGGATAACTGCCTTCGTACAGTCTTTCGGCTCGCCGTATGCGGGGAAATGAGCACGTACCCGGAAGTGATGTGTCATACGTCTGGACGCTGGTGCGGACTAGGAAGGTTAGGGGAGGTTAGGGGAGGTTGCTCGACCGACCGCGGTTCCGCTGCTCGCGGCTGCCACCTATGGAAGCGGATTCCCCATCGTGGAGTCACTGCGGCCACCCGAGGAGTATTGACAGGCGCGAGCCTCCGGCCCTAGGATCTACCTCGCATTAGGAGGTAGAGGAATGAGACGGCCGAGCATTCGGACCCAGCTCCTGAAGGGGACTACTCCGCTCCTGGTTCTCACGGTGCTGCGCGACGGCGAGCTGTACGGCTACGAGATTGCCCAGCGAATCCGGGAGCGGAGTGGTGGAGCTTTCGCGCCGAGCGAGGGGTCGCTGTATCCCGCGCTGCACGCGCTCGAGGCCGAGGGGGCGCTCCAGGCCGATTGGCGCGAAAGCGACAAGGGGCCAAAGCGGCGCTACTACCGCATCACAGATAAGGGAGGCGCCCTTCTGGCCGAGCACGAGGCCGAGTGGGCCTCGTTCGCCCGAGGGGTGGCGCGGACCGTGGCGGGCCCGACCAATGCTTGAGCCCGACGCTAACCCCAGCTCCAGCCCGGACGAGACGCCGCTTCCCGCCGAAATCGACGAGTACCTGAGGCGCCTGGGCGCCGGCCTGGATCTTCCGGCCCACGTTCGGGCCGAAATCGCCTCGGAGATTGCAGGCCATTTCCGGGACTCGATCGCGGCCATCGAATCCGAGGGCCTCGAGGGCGACCGAGCCGCCCGGGAGGCGATTGCCCGTCTCGGCAACCCGACGGAGCTCGCCGCTGAGCTCATCTCCGCCCACCGCACCACCCGCCGCCTCCTCGCAGGCGCCGCCGGCGGCGTCTTGCACGCAACTCTCGGCGCCGCCGGGGGATGGGTGCTCGGCATCGCGATCGTGGCCGCCGCGCTGTGCGCGTCCGCAGTCGTGACGGGCACGCTGCTCAGGCCGCCCACGGAGTTCGTCTTCGCCAGCCTGCCCGCCCTCCGCGCCGCCCTCGCCGGCCTACCAATGGTCACGGCTCTTCTCGCCTGGGCCTGCTGTGTTGCGGCGTTCGTCGCCGCCCGCCGGGGAGTGGCCGTCTCGACCCGAATCAGCCGGCGTACGCCGGCCGTCGTTCGGCGAATATGGGCGGCGGCCGGCTTTGCTCTGTTGTTCGTGGCGGCCGTCCTCATGGTGTCCGCCCCTCAGAACCTCGTTTCGGTTCTGTCGCTGTTGGCCGTTCCGTTCGTGTTCGCCACCGGCGCGCTCACCAGCTCGACGCCTCGAGTTTCGCTCCCGCGTAGGAAGGTAGTCGCGGCGATCGGCGTTCTGGCCATCCTCAGCGCGAGCTTCGCTCGCAACGTCCCTGCCTGGAGCGGACCGCCGCCGGACGTCGCCGACACGCCCCAAGCTCACGCCGCGCAACTTCGCGAGTTCGACCGGGTGGCTCCGGCTTGGACCTACATCGACGGCCATCCAGTGCTGGTGGAAGGCGGAGGACTCTGGGGATCGGGAGTCATAACACAGACAGTGGGCGTCTGGGATTTTGATCCGTCAAGCTCCGGCGCTGCCGCCCAGGCGCTGTCGCAATTCAAGGACGTCCGGTTCGAGGCCTGGCGTGCAGTCCGCTTCGATGCGTCCCTGGACATCGCGGAGTGGATCCCGGACCCGGCCTATTCGGCGCCGTATGCAACCGCGCCGGCCGACTTCAACGACGTCCAATTCGGGGCCGGCCGCGCCCAGGCCGAGTTCGACGTCGGCCATGTCCGAACGACCGAATGGATCGTGTTCGTCACGGGGATTGGGCCCGACGGCCGCCGGTACCGCCTCAACGAACCCGAGTTCAACATGGGCGGCGGCCCGCTTGAATCGAGCTTCACGGGCACGATCTGGCAGTGGCTGACGGCGTCAACGTGATGGCTACCGTGTCGGCCGAGTCGCTCGCCGCCGTCATGGCGGCAATCGGGAACGACCGCCTGTCCGGATACGGAGTCCTGGTTCGGCTGGGGAAGCCGCCGGCCGCGCAAGGAACGCCCGAGCTGGCACTGTACCCAACTCTCCACCGGCTCGAGGCCGTCGGGCGCCTGAGAGCAGGCTGGTCCACGGACTCATCCGGTCGAACGCGACGGCTCTACCGCAGGAGTTGACGCCGGCCGTCTCGATCTATTCGATCGGGACTCGCTTGGTCGTCCCGGGCACGGGTCGCCTGACTCCTGTTGCTCCGACCCGATGCGACAGAGCGGCAGCGTGGCCAGTGTGTTGTCGCCGGCGCGGCCGACGAGTGCTTGCATTGGTTCCTTGGCAACGGTCAGCGGGCCCACGTATCGGTGGGCGGCGACCACCGGTGTTGTCGGCCGCCAGACTGGTAGTGAGGCGACTAACGACTGGTCGCTGGTGCGGACCAGGAAGGTTAGGGGTGGTTTGGGGGCGGTCCGATGATTCAATCCAGACCCCGAAGGATGCGCGACTCGGGCTGTGGCCTACTGAGACCACCCTGTCCGTGGGCCAGCGTGCGCACACCAGAGAGCGGCCTTTGCCGTCTTGTGCAACGCCCCACCGACCCGCTCGTATGGCTTGACGCGGCGAACGACTCGACGAAGTCCGGTGGTGTCTCATTTCGGCTGGGCAGGCACCACGTCGAACGATTGTGGATCGACCGCCAAAGTTCGTGCGATGAGCACGCGCGCACCGTCGAGAACATGTCGATGGTCGGGCACGAAGAGGTGGACGATCGGCAACTCAAGGATCGTGACATCCACAGCGTCGGGGCCCACGGCCCAAGAGACCCTGTAGATGGGTCGTTCTCCCTGAGCAATTCGCCGTCGATCGGCCTCGATGGCCGTGTGCAGCCGAGCACGGGAGCCCTTGACGCCCATGGCGGGAAGTCTAGACGCTGGTCGAGCAAAGGTCCTCTCCCGACCCGCTGTGACGGAACTCCGGGGTTAGCCAGTGTTCGCCAATGCCACTCGCTGCTTCCGAAGCCCTCTCTGGAGGCGACTTGCGCCTCTTGACCAGACAAGGCAACAGGTCGCACTGTCTGGCCGTCAGGTCGGAGGGAGGCGAGATGATGATCTCGGTTCCGAGAGGGTTGTTCGCGGTCGTCGTCTTGATCGCAGGAACGCTGAGCGGTTGCGTCGGGGCCGGCGGTCCGAGCGCGTCGAGCCCGCTGCCGTCAACGAGCGGCACGCAGATGACCCTGAACATCGAGAACGACACGACGATCGCGGTGACGCTGGTCGTGAACGGGAAGGTGATTGAAATCCTCCCGGCCGGCGGCTACGAGGCCCCGATCAAGGCCCAGCTACCCGGCCTTCCCTGGAACGTCGAGACACGCTCACCGAGCGGTCGCGTGCTCTCGTCGATGACTGTCAGTGCCGGCGATGTCTGGGAGACAACCCGGCCCAACGGCGCCGTCGAGCAGAAGGGGGATGCCGTCCGTGTGGATCTCTCGTGCGGCCGCCTGGACGTTTGGTCGGGTCCTCCGTTGCTCGGTCCGGCACCTGGTCCCGGCCAGTCCGGGGACTGCGCCTAAACCTGGGCGAGTGTGCTGTCGCCAGCGCGGCCGACGAGTGCTTGTATTGGTTCCTGGGCAACGGTCAGCGGGGCCCAGGTGACCGCCGGCCTGCCGGCCGGGAGACTGGCAGTGAAGCGATCAACGTCTGATCGTCATCGCCAACAA
>PLOC01000061.1 GCA_003141955.1 Chloroflexota bacterium | reverse complement strand
GCGCGGGCCCGGTCAGACCCGGGCCATGCTGCCGGACGTGGCACTCCTACGCGAGAGCGCATCGACGGCCACCGCGGCGAGCAGCACGAGACCGGTGGCGATGTACTGGTACTGGACCGGGAGGCCGAGCAGGTACAGGCCGTTGTAGATGGCCCCGATGGTCAGACCGCCGAGAAGGCCGTGTATGGCCCGGCCGCGGCCGCCCATTAGGCTGGTTCCACCGATGACGGCGGCGGCCACGGCGAAGAGCACGTACTGGCCGCCGTTGATGTTGGTCGTGATGCCGCCCAGCTGCGAGACGTAGATGATGCCGCCCAGTCCGGCAATGGCCGAGCACAGGACGAAGGCCCAGGTACGGATCGAGTTCACGCCGACGCCGGCCCGCCGGGCAGCCTCGGGGTTGCCGCCGACGGCATACATGTGGCGCCCGAACTGAGTCCGCTCGAGCAGGACGGTCGAACCTCCGACCACGGCAAAGACCAGGGGCACGACCCACGGCACGCCGATGATCGGCAGGAAGTTGCCGCGGTTTATGTTGCAGATGGCCACTACGGCGATCCCTGCAACTGCGAGAAAGGCGATCTTGGCGAGGGTCAGGCCCACCGGAGGGGCCACCAGGCCGCTGCGGCGCCGACCGGCATCGCGCAGCCACATCGACCCGCCGATCAGCCCGATGATCACCGCAAGACCTATCCAGCTGAGCACAGGATCGAGGTACGCGTAGACGATGCCGTACAGGTACGGTTGCTGGCTGCCTTGCACGGTGCTGGTGACGCTTAGGCCCCCGGCGTTGCCGAGGATAATGATCATGACCCCGAACCAGAACATCTGTCCGGCCAGCGTGACCACGAACGATGGCAGCCTCAACCGCGTGATGATGATCCCGTGAATGGCCCCGATCGCCGCGCAGACGAGCAGCGCGAATATGATGGCTGCCCACCAGGGCCAGACCTGCCCGTTGAACGGCCAGAGCAGCATGTTGCCGAACGGAAGGCCGATAGAAACGCCGAGCGGAAAGCTGATGCGAGACGGCAGGGTGAAAGAAGGGCCGGGGTCCTGCACGACGAGGGCGGCCACGATCCCACCGATCGCCGCGATAAAGCCGATGGAAAGGTCGATCTCGCCCAGCAGCAGGACGAAGCATTCGCCGATCGCCAGAATGATGAACACCGCGCTCTGGTCGAACAGGTTTACGAGGTTGATCGGCTTGAGATAGACGTGGTTAGGGGTCACGATCTGGAAGACAATCGTGACGATGATCAGGGCGGCCACCACGGGCAGCACGCCGGCGTCGCCGCTCCTCACCCGGACGAACCACGCCCTCAAGTACTCGGACAGCGACTGGGCGACGATCTCCGGCGGGATGACATCGACCGCCGCGGCGGTGAGGTCCGGCGCGGCTTCCGCCTGCGCCGCCATGTCGTCGGGAGCCTTCTTGCTCCTGTTCTGGTCTTCGACCCCAGCCATGGCTCAGTCCCTCCTCTGGTTGGAGCCCGAGGCGGCGACCTCGCGGGTCGACCCGCCGGTCGTCATGAAGTCCACCACGCTCTCACGGTTGAACGCCGAAAGCCAGCCCTGGGCGACCATGCGGCCGAGGTGAAGGACGGCGACCCGGTCGGCGACCTCGAAGACGTCGTTGAGGTTGTGGGAGATGACCATGACGGCGAGGCCGTGGCCCTTGAGCCGCTCGACCAGGTCCAGCACCATCCTGGTCTGGGCCACGCCGAGAGCCGCCGTTGGCTCGTCCAGCATCACCAGCTTGGAGTTCCACATGACCGCCTTGGCAACGGCAACCGCCTGGCGCTGGCCACCGGAAAGCGTGGCGACCGGCTGGCGAATGGAACGCACCGTGGTCACGTGCAGGCCGGCGAGGGTTTCTGCCGCGGCTCGCTCCATGCTGTCTTCATTGAGGGTGAAGCGGCTCATCCTCTCGCGGCCGAGGAACATGTTCTGGACGATATCCAGGTTGTCGGCAAGGGCCAGGTCCTGGTAAACGGTCTCGATCCCCAGGGATGCGGCCTCTTTAGGGCTGCGGATGTGGACCCGCCGGCCCTCCCAGTACATCTCCCCGTGGTCGGGCTGGTGAATGCCGGCGATGACCTTGGTCAGCACCGACTTGCCGGCACCGTTGTCTCCGCACAGCGCGGTCACGTGTCCCGCCGGGAGATCCAGGTCGACCCCGTACAGCGCTTGAACCGCGCCGAAGTGCTTGCTGATGCCACGCAGCTTGAGCAGCGGCTCCGCGCCCCCGGGTCCATTCGCGAGTGCCTGACCCCCCGGGGCCGGAGCACCTCCGGCGGGCTCCTCCATACGAGTCAATGACATCGCTTCGACTCCCATCTGCGCTCGCGAGGCGTCCCTTGGCAATTCGTTGCGGTTCGCGATCCGTGGTTCGCGCACCCTTGGTCCTGCCCGGTGCGATATCAGTCTATCTGGCGTACGTGAGGCCGCGCACGCAGGTTCCTACATAAGGCCGTGTCGCACCCGCGCTGTGCGGGTGCGACACGGCTGGGTCGCGATGACTCGATGCGCTTTGGGCGTATGCGCCCTCGCGGCCTGCTGTCGGTTACTGGATGCCGGCAGCCGTGCAGACGGCAGCGGAGACTGCGTTGCACAGGTCCGTAACGGAGACGAACTTGTCCTTGATGACCGTCGTCTCCATGTTCCCGGCGTTGACCCAGTACGGGGTCAGAAGAACCGCCGGCTCAGTGATGGATGTGTCCGCCGGATCGGTGGTCGTGCCGTTGACGAGGGCGGCGGGCGGCGTCTGGCCGGCGCGGAGGTAGGTAGCCAGCGCGACCGCTGCCTGGGCCTCGAGGTAGATCGGCTTGTAGACCGAGCCACACTGGTAGCCCTGAAGGATGCTTTCCATGCCCTGGAGCGTAGCGTCCTGTCCGGTAGTCGGGATCGTCTTGGGCGCGACGCCGGCTCCCTTGAGGACGGTGATCACGGAGTTGGCCAGCCCGTCGTTGGCCTCAACCGTGGCGTTGATCTTGTTGTTGGCGGTGTACGCCTGCTGGAAGATCGTCTGGCCCTTGGTGTTGTCCCATCCGGGGGCGATCTGGTCGCCGACGAGCGTGTCACCGGCGCTGTTGGTCCCACCGGTAGCAAGGGTCGTGGTGTTCGTCAGGGCGGTGCCCCAGATCACGTTGTTGTAGCCGGCCGCGAACGAGATGGCGTTAGGATCGGTGTCCTCGCCGCCGTCCAGCTCGAAGACCTGCGGGTTCGTGACGTTCCACGCCTTGACGCAGTCCATGAAGCCCTGACCAATGAGCTTGCCCACCTGGACGTTGTCGAAGCTGACGTAGTAGGTGGTCGTGCCCTGGAAGGTGGCTCGGTCGTAGCTGATGTACGGGATACCGGCGGTGGCAGCGAGCTTCTGGATCGCCAGGCCGGTGGGTCCGTCAAGCGGGTCCACAAGCAGGACCGTGGCGCCGGCGGTGATGTCGGCCTGGGCGATCGCCACCTCGGTGGTGGTAGTGCCCGAGGCGTTCTGGATCTTGAACTGGGAACTGGTGTAACCAGCGGCCGTGAATGCCTGGGTCAGGTACGGGAGGTCATAGCTGGTGTACCGGGCCGACGTGGTGACGTCGGGCAGGATCACGCCGACCATCCCGGTGCCGGCTGAGGTGATGCTGGTCAGCTGGGCCATGGCCGAGAAGCTGGCGTCGAATGAGCTGACGCTGAGCCCCGCGGCGGGGGTCGGGCTGGCGGCCATGCTCGGTACAGGGGTGACGACCGGAGCGATCGTCGGCGGCACCGTTGGGACCGGCGACGGGGTCGCCGAGGATGAGCAGCCCGTCACGATGGCGGCCACTGCAACTAACGATAGTGCGAGCTTCCTGGTGTCCAAGATAGGACTCCTCCTTCTCTATGGAAGCGACTGTCTCCGACGCTCCGCGGCTCTCATCGGCCGCGGCGGCGGAGGGCTTCCGGAAAATGGGTCAGGGGCAGCTGCCCTGAAGTCACGCTGGCTATCACCTCCTTGCCTCGGCCGGCGCCAATGTCCAACCGTACGAGGGTGGACGGGCGCGCCGCCGCGAAATGATGACTGTCGCATCGCCTGACAGCGGGACAATAGCGGGATTGCGAAGAATTGGCGCCAGCGCGAGCTCGGCGGCGCCAAGCAGAAGCGCGTCGGCCCCCAGCGACGCTGTCGTCAACTCCACCATCGCGCCAGGCGCGGGCATTGCCCGGCGGCCGAGCTCATGCTCCAGGGCCTGGCGGGCATATGGGTTGATGCGGGCGTACAGCCCGCCCAGCGCGACCCGCGAGGGATTGAAGACGTTCACGAGTCCGGCGATCCCGATCCCCAGCCATCGACCCGACTCGGCCATGGCGGCGAGCGCCCCGCTCTCGCCCCTCTCCGCCGCCTCCAGCAGATCCGCGACCGCCGCACTACCACCGTTGGGGTCGCGCCCGGACCGTCGAAGAAGCGCCTCCTCGCCGACCTTGGTTTCCCAGCAACCGTGCGAGCCGCAGTGGCACTGGGCGCCGTCAGGGTCGACGGTCATGTGCCCTACCTCGCCGGCATAGCCGGCCGCCCCGGACAGCGACCGGCCGCCAACCACGATTCCAGCGCCGATGCCGCCCTCGCCCCACAGGCAGATGAAGTCCGCCGTTCCCCGACCCGAGCCTCGCATGTGCTCGGCGCACGCGGCCAGATCCGCGTCGTTTCCCACGAACACGGGGACCCCCAGGTCGGAGAATCTGCTGCGGATCAGGGAGCCCAGCGGAACGTCTCTCCAGCCCAGGTTGGGCGCGTTGTAGACATAGCCGTCCTCAGCTCGAACGGCGCCCGGCGCCGAGACCCCGATCGCAGCCAGGCGCGGTCCGTGATCGAGCCGCCCAAGCATCGACCCGACGAGGTCGTGGGCCTCGTCCAGCGCCTGCTCCGGAGTCGACGAGGCAAGCGAGAGATCCTTTCTGACAGAGACGGCAACGCAGGCGCCAAGCCCGATAACCGCGGCTCGTATCCAGTCGGTGGATAGCTCCAGGGCCAGGGCGGCTGGACCTTCGCGGCAGATCTCGACGACGGGCGAGGGGCGCCCGGGGGTGGGCTGAGGCGCAGGCTTGTCACGCAAACGCTCCCACACGAGGCCCCGCGCCGCGAGTTCGGCGATAAGCGAGGCGACGGTGCTGCGATTGAGGCGGAGGCTGGCAGCCAGTTCGGAACGAGTAAGCGAACCCCGCAGATGGAGCTCCGAGAGCATCCTGCTGAGGTTGTTGCGCCTGATCTCCGACTGCGCGATATCGCCTGCGCGGCTTCTGACCATGGCTCCAGGTTCCTCGCTGGGCGTCGAGGAATTCATAGTGGAAGAATAGCGTGTTAAACAACAAACCACAACGACCGTGTCTCGCTGGGTGATACGACCGTCGTGTTCGGCCGGTGGCCGCCATGTCAGCTGCCCCAACCGAGAGTCAGCTCCAGGCCTGGACGTGGCCTCAGAGCAGTCGCTCGAACAACTCGTTGCCCAGGAGGCGGCCGCGAAGGGTGAGGCGCAGACGGGCTTCGCCGTCGAGCTCGACAGCCTCGAGCAGCCCGGAGGACCGCCCCCACGCGAAGGCGTCCGAGGCTGACGGCTCGTCCGCCCAGTACGCAGGCACTCCCCGATCCAGCCGCAAGGCCAGGATCGAACGCTCGGCGGCGGCCGTCTCCGGCGAGATGATCTCGCGGCCGCCGGGCGGGACAACCCCGGGCCCCGCCGCCGGGAGGAGCGCGGAGATGTACGGCTCCAGGGCGGCCGCGTTCCAGCGACGAACGGCGCCGTCGAAGGCGTGCGCCCCGGGCCCCACAGCCTCGTAAGGGCGGCGCTCCCAGTAGGCCAGATTGTGGCGACTTTCGTGGCCGGGCCGTGCCCAGTTGGAGATCTCATAGCCGCGCCAGCCGGCCGCTGCCAGCACGTCCGAAGCGAGACGGTACTGCTCTGCTGCGCGGTCGTCGTCCTGCTCACGGCGGGCCGCCGCGCGCCAGCGCCTTGCCCCCGAGGAAGTGGGGATGTGATCGCCGGTCTCACCTGTGAGACCCTCGGCGTCGGGGTCGTCGAGCGTCAGCGCGTAGAGCGAGAGGTGGTCCGAGCGGAGATCGAGGGCGGCCCGCAGAGTCGCCTCCCAGCCGGCGACCGTCTGCCCCGGGACGTCGTACAGGAGGTCGAGGTTGACGGAGCCGATCCCGGCCGCGCGGGCCTGCGCCACGGCCGTGGCCACGTCTCCAGGGGAGTGGCGCCGGCCGAGGCGTCGCAACTCCCCGTCGTTCATGCTCTGCGCGCCGAATGAGACGCGGTTCACTCCCGCGGCGGCGAAGGCGGCCATGTCGCCGCGCTCGTCCGGGCCCGGATTGGCCTCGAGCGTGACCTCGGCGTCTGGCGCAAGCCCGTAGCGACGCCGCACCGTCGCCATGAGCCGTTCCAGCCACTCCGCTGGGACGAGGGACGGTGTGCCGCCGCCGAAGTACACGGTGTCCAGGGGCCGGCGCGGGCCGCCCGCGTCGGGCCGGCCGCCCTCGTCGGGCCGGCCGNNCGTCGGGCCGGCCGAACCGCTCGTCGAGGGCATCGGCGCGCATCTCCAGCTCGCGGCCGACTGCCTCATACAGCCGCTCCGTCCTGGCTCGAGGTCCTCGCGCTTCGCCGCCGGCGTACACGACGAAGTCACAGTAGGGGCAACGGGCCACGCAGAAGGGCAGATGGACGTACAGCGCGACCGGCGGCTGTGGCATGTTCACCCGCAGAGGGTAGCCCGCCCGAGCCGGCCGCGGTGGAGCGCTAGCCGACGTTGTTGCGCCCGGCCGCCTCGTCCGGGCGTCGCGCCTCGCGCCAGCCCTCGGGCACGTGGAGAGCCTCGACTTCGTCCGGCTCCGCACCGCGGCGCACCTGGCCGGCGTGGCCGGTGCACACGAACAAGGCGAACGAAGTCAGGGTGTGAGCCAGGATGGCCGCCCCAATGCCGCCCGTGCGCACCGTGGCCCAACCGCAGCCCACCCCGATCCCGAGCGTGAGCACGAGCATGTAGCGATGCCGGCCCGGCGCGCCCATGCGGGTGGCCAGGGTGTAGACGATCGCCTGGATGAGGATGGAACTGCCATCGGGCAGACCCGCGGCGAGCAGTATGCCCTGGAGAGCGCCCCGGAAGGCGGCCTCGTCGATGACCGCGGTGACGATCGAGTTGATCGCGGCCCCCGGGTAGGCCGACGGCGCCGGTAACCGCAGGCCGCCGTAGCGGAACCAGGCGAAAGCCACCGCCTGGGCCGCGCCGATGGCGGCCAGGGACAGCCCGAAGGTGAGGACATCGACCTTGTTCCCGACGACCAGGTAGAGGACGTCGTGCGGCTGGGGGTGGACGGCGTAGATGGCCGCCAGAAGGACCAGGCCCAACGCATACCAGGAAAGGCGCGTCCAGAACCCGGGGTGATAGCGATCGCCCGGCTCGTCGTACTCGGCCGCACCGAACGATTCGGCCTGGAGCCGGAGCAGCAGGAGCGCCAGCAACAGGACGACGGCGATGAGGATTCGAAGCTGGTCCGAGGTCATACCCCGTCCATTCGGAGAACCGCCAGGAAGGCCTCCTGGGGTATCTCCACGGATCCCACCCGCTTCATCCGCTGCTTCCCCTCTTTCTGCTTCTCGAGCAGCTTACGCTTGCGAGTGATGTCGCCGCCATAGCATTTCGCAAGGACGTTCTTGCGCATGGCGACGACGGTTTCACGGGCGATGACGTTGGAGCCGATTGCGGCCTGGACGGCGACGTCGAACATCTGGCGCGGGATCAGGCCGCGCAGGCGGTGGACGAGCTCGCGCCCGATCGCCTGAGCCCGGTCGCGATGCACTATCACTGACAACGCATCGACCGGGTCTCCGGCGACAAGGACATCGACCTTGACCAGATTCGCCGCCCGGTAGCCGATCTCCTCGAAGTCCATCGACGCGTAGCCCTGGGTGCGAGTCTTGAGCTGATCGTAGAAGTCGACGATCACCTCGGCCAGCGGCAACTCGAAATTGAGAAGGACGCGCTTGGGGTCCAGGTATTCCATCTCGAGGAAGGTGCCGCGCCGGTTCTTGGACAGCTCCATCAGAGTGCCTATGTAACTGGACGGAGTGACGATGCCGAGCTTGACCCAGGGTTCCTGGATCTCCTCGATCACTCCCGCATCCGGCATCTTGGACGGGTTGTCGACGTCGACGGTTCCCTGGCCGTGCATCAGCACGACCTTGTACGCGACCGAGGGCGCCGAGGCAATCAGCTCCTGGCCGAACTCGCGCTCGAGGCGCTCCTCGACGATCTCCATGTGGAGAAGGCCGAGGAATCCACAGCGGAAGCCGAAGCCCAGGGCGACCGAGCTCTCGGGCTCGAAGCTGAAGCTGGCGTCGTTGAGGTGGAGCTTCTCCATGGCGTCGCGCAGCAATGGGTAGTCGGAGCCGGCGATTGGGTAGATGCCCGCGAAGACGAGGCTCTTGGCCGGCTGGTAGCCGGGCAACGGATGCTCGGCCGGATGAGCCACGGTGGTGACGGTGTCGCCGACCTGGGCGTCGCGGACGCTCTTGAGCCCGGTCGCCACGTAGCCGACGTCGCCGGCCCTCAGCTCCGGAACGGGCACGAGCTGGGGCCGGAAGAAGCCCAGCTCGACCAGCTCGGCTTCCGCGCCCGAGCCCATGAGCCGGATGACGTCGTGCTGGTGGAGCGTCCCCTGGGCGAGCCGAATGTGGATGATGACGCCCTTGTAGGAGTCGTAGTGCGAGTCGAAGATGAGGCCCTGGAGGGGCGCCTCCGGGTCGCCCTTTGGCGGCGGCACGCGCTGAACGATCGCCTCGAGGATCTCCGGCACGCCGGTCCCGTCCTTGGCCGAGGCGAGCAGAACCTCCTCACGCGGCATCGCCAGGACGTTCTCCAGCTCGTCGATGACCACGTCGATCTGGGCCGAGGGCAGGTCGATCTTGTTCAGGACCGGGATGATGATCAGGTTCTGGCGCAGCGCGAGGTGGACGTTGGCCAGCGTCTGGGCCTCGATACCCTGGGTCGCGTCGACGACCAGGATGGCCCCCTCGCAGGCCTGCAGGGATCGGCTGACCTCGTAGCTGAAGTCGACGTGGCCGGGAGTGTCGATCAGGTTGAGCCCGTAGACCAGGCCGTCCGAGGCCGTGTATTCGAGTCGAACCGCCCGGGCCTTGATCGTAATCCCGTGCTCTTTCTCCAGGTCCATGGAGTCGAGCATCTGGCTCGTCATCTGCCGAGGGTCGATGGTGTGCGTCAACTCGAGCAGACGATCCGAGAGCGTCGTCTTGCCGTGATCGATGTGGGCGATGATCGAGAAGTTGCGCAGGCGAGCCTGCGGGATCCGACCGTCACGTCCGGAGTTCATGCCCGCCAGCATACCGGCTAATGAGGACTGCGGACCCCGCTCTGTAGGCCGCCTGCGGGGGTCGATGACGGAGGGGGCGGCCGGCGCGGGCGCGAGGGAGATTTCGACGATCACGCGACGTGACTGAAGCGGGCTCGCGCTCGCCGAGTGCGGGTCTGCCAGCCCGACCGCGAAGATGCACGAGGTCCGGTACGCGCTTCGGCTCGCACGCGTAATGCGCGGACTCTGCTACCATCAACCGTCGCGCCGGCTGGCGCCTGATTTGGCTGCCTGCCGCTTCCGTTGCAGCATAGAGGTCTTCGAACTTTGGCCAAGACGCCCCGAGGCTGGACCGGCGCCCGCACGCCGTCAGCGATCAAGCGGGTCCGCCAGGCAGAGCGCCGGCGGGCCATCAATCAACCGCGCCGGAGCGCGGCGAAGACGTACGCGACCAACGCCGTGAAGGTCGCGACCGGCGCTGCCGAAGGCGATACCGCCGAGGCGTTGGCGCAGGCGATGAGCGCCCTCGACAAGGCCGCCAAGGTCGGGGCGATCCACCCCAACAACGCCGCCCGCCGCAAGTCGCGCCTGGCCCTGAGGCTCAACGCCCTCGCGGCCGGTGACACGGTTCAGCCGGCCGGACGCGCCACCAAGACAACCGGCACCGCCGCTGCCGTCAAGGCCGCCCGAACCCGGATCGCTTCGAGCAAGGCCACCAAGGCCAAGGGCCCGCAGACCGCGGCCGGCAAGGCCCGCGCCGCGCTGTCCAAGACCGCTCGCGCCGAGGCCGCCAGCGCTGCGGCCGCAGCCCAGGCCGAGACCCCGGCCAGGGTCAAGGCCGCCCCCAGGGCGACCGCGCCGAAGGCTGTGGCCAAGGACAAGGCCCCGGCCAAGCCGGCAG
>PLOC01000002.1 GCA_003141955.1 Chloroflexota bacterium | reverse complement strand
CATCGGTGGATCCGGGCTTAGCCATCGGCGCGTGGCGGGTCAGTTCTTACAGCTCTTACGGAATCCGTAAGTTCTGCGCGATCGCGATCGCGCCTGCCGAGGTAGGCGCGGAACATCGGCAGGGCGAAGTCGTAACGCGCCCGGCCGGTGCGATAGAGGAGGCCGCGCTCGACGAGGCGGCGGACGAGAGTGTCCAGGCTTGCCTGGCCGGGCAACGCGCGGCGAAGGTCCGCCACATCGACTGCAGTTCGCTTCCGCGCCATCGCGGCGAGGACGGCTTGCTCGGCCGGTGACGCCCCCTCGAACCGGTCCTCGGGGCCTGCGCCGGCTTGCTAACCCCTATCCGGCAAGCTCCGCTCGGCCGGCACGTCGGACACGGCGTCCGGCGCCGCAAGCCGCTCGCCAATCTGTACCAGATGGAGCAGTTCCTCGCGAGAGAGGGTTTCGAGGTCTGGTGGCGGCGTATACATCAACGCGTCGAGCCTCTCGAACATCGCCCGCCCTGCCTCGGTCAGTTCAAGGATCTTGATGCGACGGTCGCTTGGCGAGGTGCGCCTTACGACGTAGCCCCTGGCCTCAAGCCGGTCGACATTGTCCGTCACCCAACCCGGATCGACGCCGAAGCGCTCCGCGAGCTGGTTCGTCGGACCTGGCGGCAACTGACCGATCGCGGCCAGGAACTGGGCCATCACCCTGCTGAGGCCCATCTCAGTGAGACCATGGCCGGTCGCTTCGAAGTGCCGCTGCGCCACCGTTACCTGCAGTCGCCAGGCACGAGCCGCAAGTTCCGCTCGATCGTCGTGCTCGTCCACGTCGCTGATCGTAGCACCTTCACAACCATTGACGCCCAACAATGATTGGGCCCACACTACGGTAGTGACACAACAATGAAGTGGGCGTCGCGGAGCATTCGGGAGCAGCACCTTATGCCAGAAGAGCCAGTGGCTCGCCCGGGAATGCCGGGCCCGGACCACCCAGCGATTGAAGTCAACGCCCGCACGCGGTTCGAGATTCTCGGAGCCGTTCTGGTTGGGCTATTCCTGGGAGCCCTGGACCAGACGATCGTGGGCCCAGTCCTGCCCCACATCTCCACGGAGTTGAAAGGCGCCAACTACTACACCTGGATCGTCACGGCGTATCTGCTCACGAGTACCGTTTCGATCCCGGTGTACAGCAAGCTCTCGGACGTCTTCGGCCGAAAGCCCATGCTCCTCGCCGGAATCGGCCTGTTCCTGGTTGGCTCGGCGCTCTCGGGACTGAGCCAGACCATGTGGCAGCTGATCGCCTTCCGCGGCCTCCAGGGTCTCGGGGCCGGCGCTTTGTTTCCGATCTCACTGGCGGTCATCGGCGATCTCTTTACGCCGGCCGAACGGGCCAAGTATCAGGGCCTCTTCGGGGCGGTCTTCGGCATTGCGTCTCTCGTCGGGCCGTTTGCCGGCGGCATGCTGACCGACAACCTTTCCTGGCGCTGGATCTTCTATGTCAACCTGCCGTTGGGACTGGTGTCGCTGCACCTGATCTGGCGTCTGCTGCCCACGGTGCGTCAGACGGGCGCACGCTTCAACCTGGACACTGCCGGTGTGGTCACGATGGCCCTGACGATCGTTCCGATCCTGATTGCGCTGACCCTGGCGCAGAACGGCGATTGGGCTGCCCCTGGCGTGATTGCCGGTTTCGCAATCGGCCTCGTTTCGCTCCTGGCGTTCCTCGTCGCCGAGACGCGTGCCGAGGACCCAGTGATCCCGCTCGGCCTCTTCCGGAACCGCACCTTCGCAGTTTCCGGCGCCGCGACGTTCCTCTCGAGCTTCGCGTTCGGGGTATTGATCATCTTCCTGCCGCTCTGGTTCCAGGTCGTGCAGGGCGCGAGTTCGACCGCGTCCGGCTACGATCTGCTGCCATTCTTGCTCGGCCTGATCGTCAGCTCGGTTGTCTCCGGGCTAATCGTCAGCCGGACGGGGCGCTACAAGCTGCTCATGATCGGCGGCGCGCTGGTGCTGGCCGTTGGACTGGCCTTCTTCACGAACCTGCGAGCAGACACACCGACGCCGGTTGTCTGGGCGTGGATGATCGTGGCCGGGATCGGCGTCGGGCCGACGATGACGGTCTTCACCGTCATCGTCCAGAACGCGGTGCCGTTCAAGGTCATGGGAACCGCGACCGGCGACCTGACCCTGATACGCCAGATCGGCACGTCGGTGGGCCTGAGCATCAGTTTCACGGTCTTCCGCAACAGCCTGTCCTGGGATCTGCTGAGAACGCAAGTCATTGCCGCGGGCGCCCCGGCGTCGGCGATGCCGGCAACCGCACCTTCAGGGTTTGACATGGGCTCGTTGACGTCAGTGGGAGGCGGCTCGAGCGGCGGTTTCGGGCAGTTCTTGTCTCAAGTACCGGCGCAATTCCAACTCGCCATGGTGGACGGATTTCATCAAGCGTTCTCGATGGCTCTGGCCGACTCGATGTGGATCGTCGTCGGGGCGGGTGTGCTGTCGCTCGGGGCGGCGCTGCTGCTGAAGGAGCTGCCTTTGAAGACGACCAGCGGGGTTCAGGACGCCGAGGCGCATCTGAACCGGATCGCAGCCGAGGCTGTCGAAGCGTGATGGTCCTCCTTCCAGGAGGAGCGTGCCACCGCCGGATCACTCGGCGGCTTGACGCCCCGTCCGAGTACGCGTACGCTATCACGTACGTACAAGGATCAACAGGCCATGACCACTGTCACCGCAACCGAAGCGCGCAAGCAGCTTTACAAGCTTCTGGATGACGTGTCCGACTCGCATGAGCCGGTCCAGATCACCGGCAAGCGCGGCAATGCCGTTCTGGTCGGGGAGGATGACTGGCGCGCCGTTCAGGAGACCCTGTACCTCGTGTCGATTCCTGGCATGCGCGAGTCCATCATCGAGGGCATGGCGACGCCGCCGGAGGAACTTGACGGCGAACTCCACTGGTGAGCTGGAGGCTCGTCTACACAAAGCAGGCCCAGAAGGATGCCGAGAAGCTCGCCGCAGCCGGCCTGAAGCCTAGGGCTCAGTCTCTGCTTGCCATCCTCGGCGAGAACCCCTACCAGACGCCGCCCCCCTTCGAGAAGCTCGTCGGAGACCTGTCCGGCGCGTACTCCCGGCGCATCAACATTCAGCACCGCCTGGTCTACCAGGTCCTCGACGATGCGGAAATCGTGAAGGTGCTCCGAATGTGGACGCACTACCAGTAGACCGGACGCGGGGCCGAGGCGCTCTCTGCGTTACCCGGCGCCTTCGAGCCACCTCGCCACGCCAACGATCTCACAGGCGAGCGCGAGAGGGACATTCAGGTCGCTACGGTCGGTGTGACTCCAGTTGAGCCTCCGAGCAGATCGCGGCATTCGCCACGGCGGCACGAGGTCTCTTGACAGGAGGCATGCGATGGCCCGGCTTTTCGGTAGCAACGTACGGTAGCAACAGAGCCGTACGCAGCCGGTCAGGTGCTATGAACGACCGTTCGGTTCGTGCTCAATTCCGACGCAGACGAACGCCGCCGGACGTCCCTGGCCGAACTGCAAAACCTCTATTCAGCGGTTCGAATCCGCTCGTCGCCTCCACTTCCCCCTCGTATCCTGTCCAGGCACAATTGCCCGATGCGGCAGCCAGGCGTGAGGGCCTGTGGCTGGAACTGGCCACCCGAGGACGGGGCATTCCCCGGCGTTTCGCGTTCGAGAACGGCCGCTGATGAAGTGCTGACCTAGCCGTTAGGCTTCGCGGAAGCCGGCTAG
>PLOC01000004.1 GCA_003141955.1 Chloroflexota bacterium | reverse complement strand
CGGCCTCCACTGCTGCGGCCTCCTCGGCCGAAGGAATGAGCAGGCTCGTGGCTCCGGCGATCCCCACCAGCAGCGCGGCGATGGCCAGCTGCCCGAGTGGAAACGCGGGTCCCGTCCAGGCTCCGACCAGCAGCGAGCCGCCCAGGGTGAGCAGGGTGACTCCCACGCCCATTCGGAACACGTCGCGGCCGGCCAGCGGCACGACCGCCAGGGCGATCATCGACAGGCCCGCCGCCTGCGCCTCGGCCGGCCCGGCGAGCGGGTCGACTGGCGCGACGGCGAGGCCGACCGCGAATGCCGCGAGTGCGACGGCTCCTTCGGCCACCAGGCCGATGGCGGAGCCGGCGCTGTCGACCGACCGCGAGCCGGCCGCCGCCCAGAGCAGATACGCGGCCAGCATCGCTCCGAGGATCCGCGCGCTCACGGCCAGTGAGCTCGGCAGGGGCGAGGTAACGAGCGATGCCGCCACCGCCGCCAGCATCAGCCCCAGGACGACGATGCGTCCGTCGCGAGCGGTCACGGCGACCACGCCACCAAACACGACGGCCACGGCGGCGAACGCCGCCGCGTCTAGCACGTCGTGGCGGCGCAGGCGATCGGGACGCGCCGGCTCATCATGGTTTCGTGGTCGGCGTGGCGTTCGGTGCCGGAGTGTCCGCCGAAGCTGCGGGCTGCGTGGACGAGGGCAGGACGCCGAACTGGTTGAACGGCCAGTAGCGCAGCCAGGCGCGCCCAATCACGGTCGACTCTTCGATCGGGCCGAAGGCCCGTGAGTCTTTCGAATCGGCGCGGTGATCGCCCAGGACGAAGAGCTGCCCCGCCGCGATCTTCCAGGTGTGGTGATTCGGATCGCTCGGCACGGTCGGCTGGCCCTCGTAGACGTAGGGCTCGTCGAGCTTCGTACCGTTGACAAAGACGAAGCCATCGTGGATGTCGACCGTGTCCCCGGCGACGCCGATAACACGCTTGATGAAGGGCGTCCCCAAGTCGTCGCTCGCCCAGCCCGGCGGCGGGTTGAAGACGACGATATCGCCCCTGTGGTAGTCATCGAAGCGCGGGGTCAGCTTGTCCACTAGAACGTACTGATTCGGCAACAGCGTGTTCTCCATGGACTGCTGCTGAATCTGGTACGGCTGGGCGACGAACAGCTGGATCACGAGGAAAACGATGAGGGTCAAGAGCAGTGTCTCGAGCACCTCGAGGAGACAGCCCAGCGATCGGCGCTTCACAAGTCCGCGAGTATAGGGGCTGTGCTATCGTCCTGCCCTGTGGAAGTTCACAACCGAATGGACTGGCTGAGCAGCGGTCGGTTCATCAGAGCGTTGGCGCCGCTCGCGGGCCTGGCCATGGTGGCGGTCGTCCTCTACAACGCGACGGCGGTCGACAGAGTTCCTCCCACCTACCAGATCAGGTTGAGTGCGACTGAGACGGGCACCAATCTCGCCCTGCCACTGACGTCGATCGACATCGTGTTCAGCGAGGAAGTCAGGCCCCAGACGGCCGAGGCGGCCTTCTCAATCAGCCCGAATGTCGCAGTCTCTCCGCACTGGCAGGGCCTGACGCTGATCCTCACGCCTTCCAGCAAGCTGCCTCTCTCGCAGACGTTCACGGTCCATATGGCGGCGGGCGTGCAGGATGTGGCCGGCAACAGCCAGGGCAAGAGCCAGGACTTGACCTTCACGACCATCGGGCCGCCGACCGTCGAGTCGGTCGTGCCGGCGGCCAATGCATCGGCGGTCCCGGTCGACACGGCGATCCAGATCACGTTCGATCGATACATGGACACCCAGAACGTTCTGGATGGCCTGACCATCGTGCCGGACGCGCCCTTCACCGCAACCTGGAACGGTCAGACGCTGTCGATCGTTCCCAACAACCCCTTGTCCTTCTCGACGACCTACACGATCAAGCTCGGCGATTCGTTCGTCGACACGGATGGGACGCCGCTCTCGCCCTACGTGACCACTTTCACGACCATCGGGATGGGTCTGAGGGTCAGCGCGCTGATCCCCGCCGCAAGTGTCGCCGGCGTCAGCGTCCGAAGCCCGATAGCGGTGATCTTCGACGGCCCTATCGACCCTTCCTCGATCGCCGACGCCATCCACCTGACGCCGCCCGTCAGCGGGCAGGTCGAGGTCGTGACGCTCCCGGACGACAGCCAGCCTTCCGTGTCCCCATCGCCATCGCCAAGTCAGCTCTCCGCTGCGCCGGCTGCCCTGAGCAACAACGTGCTGGTCTTCACTCCCGATTCCCCGCTCGCGTCCCACACCACGTACACGGCATCGATGAGCTCGGACGTCCTGCGCACCGACGGCCAGGCGGCCACCGCGGAATCGTGGACCTTCACCACGGGTGAGCCTTCGACAAGCGCCCTGAACCAGATCGTCTATCTGTCCGACCGCGGGGGAGTCGCCAACGTGTGGCTGATGAACCCCGATGGTTCGAACCAGCGCGAAGTCACGGCCGAGCTCGTGCCGGTCAGTGGCTTCGACGTCAGCGGCGACGGGAACACGATCGCGTACGCGGCCGGCGGCGTGGTGAAGCGGATGGCGATTAGCGGGGACAACATGCACGTCATCACTCCGACCGGTTCCTTCGATTACGCGCCCGTGTTCACCCCGGACGGGACCGCGATCGTCGTGGGGCGGCGCGACGCCACCGGCGCCGATCAGGGCTACTGGCGAATCCCGATCATCTCGGGGGCCGATCCCAGTCAGGTGTCCTCGGACGGCGCGCCCGGATTGGGCAGCGTCGCGCTCCGCGGAGACGAGCTGACGGGCACGCCGGGAGAGCCGTCCTGGGCCCCGCGGGCGGCCTTCTCCGCGGACGGCAACACGATGCTCCTCGTGCGTGGGGTCGACAACGCGGTCGAGCTGGTCGACATGACCGGAGCCAACCCGCCGGTGGTGCTGGCGCTTACGGGAGATTCCCGACCCATCTGGGATTCGCAGGACAACGCGTTCTACGTCGTCGCCAGCCCCGACCGTGGCGCGACCTGGTCCTGCTTCCAGGTCACGACCGGGGGGATCACGACGAGGATAGGCGCGGCGGCGGGTGACATGACGGTCGCGGTGAACGGAAACGTGGCGTTCACGGTGCGGAGCGCGGACGGATCGACTCACGTGGCCTTCGCCCTTCTGGGCAGCTCGCCGACGTCGAGCGTGCTCACCACCGATCCGACCTGGAGCGACGGCTCGCCATCCTTCTCGCCCGATGGCTCGCTCATCGTCTTTGGGCGCTTCGGAGTGCAGAACCCGCCGGTTTCGGGAGGCATCTGGGTCATCGGAATCAACGGCTCAGGCCTGACGCAACTGGCTACGGACGGCGCCTACCCGCTCTGGCTGCCGTAGCGGTCGTGCGGCGTGGCCCGCCGCTGCCGGCCCTCGCCGGCCGTTCGGATTGGCGCCGCTCACGGCCGCGCGCCGACGTCGTGGGGCCGCTCGGGCCATACGTCCCAAGTCGGCGGGGCCATTCGCCCCGCTTCGGCGGCGGTGACTGCATATGCAGGGGGTCCTCCCGCAGTTTGACCCCCCCTTTGGGCCGTTGATACACTCCGCCCGGCCCGAGTATGCAACCACCTATCGGATCCGGGCTTCAAGCCCCGGAGGCGCGCCGTCCCGCCGCGCTCCATCGTGCCGTCAGAGAAGGAGTCGCTAGCCCCCCATGGACCCAAGTCTGCTCCAATGGTTCATCCCGATCGCGGGGCTGCTCGCGGTAGGGTTTGCGATCTTCCTCGCCCGTGACGTCCTGTCCCGCGACACCGGGACCAAGGCGATGATGGACGTCTCGGCGACGATCCAGGAGGGCGCGGTCGCCTTCATCAAGCGCCAGTACTCGACGATCTTCCTGCTTGCTCTCGTCGGCTCGGTGATCATCACCGCAATCATCTCGCTCGTCGAGACCGCGAACGTCGCCGACACCGGCACATACGGTCTGGCGCTGGGCGTTCGGACAGGCGGCGCATTCCTGGTCGGCGCCGTCTGCTCGATGGCCTGCGGGATCATCGGCATGCTGGTCAGCGTCAGGGCCAACGTGCGCGTCGCCTCCGCCGCTCGCCGGAGTCTCGTCGAAGCGGTCCAGGTGGCCATGCGCGGTGGCGCGGTCTCCGGCTTCCTGGTCGTCTCCCTCTCGCTGCTCGGCGTGTGGTCCATCTTCGCCGTCAACGGCGGTCTGGCCGGCGGCCAGAGCACGCACGATGCACCGTTCCTGATCGTCGGCTACGGCTTCGGCGCCAGCTTCGTGGCCCTCTTCGCCCAGCTAGGCGGCGGGATCTACACCAAGGCCGCCGACGTAGGCTCCGACCTCGTCGGCAAGGTCGAGGCGGGCATCCCCGAGGACGATCCGCGCAACGCGGGCGTCATCGCCGACCTCGTGGGCGACAACGTCGGCGACTGCGCCGGGCGCGGCGCCGACCTCTTCGAGTCCACCGCGGCTGAGAACATCGGCGCCATGATCCTGGGCGTCGGCGTCTACGCCCTGGCCGTCCAGAACAACTGGCCGAACCCCACGGCGTGGATCTTCTTCCCGCTGGTCGTTCGAGCCTTCGGTCTCGTCTCCACGATCGTCGCGATGTTCTTCATCCGCGGCAAGGAGACCGAAAACCCCATGAACATCCTGAACCGTGGCTACTGGGTCACCACGATTCTGTGCGCTGTCTCACTTGCCTTCGTCACCAGCACGATGATGCAGACCGCAGGCGGCTCGACCGGCGACAACGGCATCCCCACCTGGATCTACTTCTTCGGCGCCGGCTGCGTCGGCCTCGCCACCAGCGTCGCCTTCGTGTACATCACCCAGTACTACACGGCCGGCACATTCCGGCCCGTCAAGGAAATCGCCGAGGCGTCCAAGACCGGACCGGCTACCAACATCATCAGCGGCATGTCGGTCGGCTTCGAGACCACGGGCGTGACCGCGATCACGATCGGCCTCGCCCTGCTGGCCAGCAACTGGCTCGGAGCCCACTCCGGATTGGGCTCGGTGGGTGGCGTCTTTGGCACCGCCGTCGCGACCATGGGCATGCTCATGACCTGCGCCTACGTCCTGGCCATGGACACCTTCGGCCCCATCACGGACAACGCCGGCGGTATCGCCGAGTTCAGCCGCGCTGAAGCCGGTGCGCGCGAAATCACCGACCGCCTGGATGCGGTTGGCAACACCACCAAGGCGCTGACAAAGGGCTACGCCATCGCATCCGCCTCACTGGCGGCCTTCCTCCTCTTCAGCGCCTACATCGACAAGGTCAACCTCATCCTGCAGCGCCAGATCGACGCCGGCACTCGAACCGTTCAGCAGGGCCTCATGACCTCGGTCAACCTGGAAGACGTGAACGTCTTCGTGGCCGCGTTGATCGCCGCGATGCTCGTCTACTTCTTCAGCTCACTGGCCATCCGGGCAGTCGGCACGACCGCTCAGGCGATCATCGTCGAGGTCCGCCGCCAGTTCAAAGAGATCCCCGGGATCATGGATTACACCGGCCGGCCGGACTACGCCCGAGTCGTCGACATCACGACCCGCGCCGCCCTCCGCGAGATGATGCTGCCTGGCTTCGTCGCCGTCGCCACGCCGATCGTCGTCGGCGTCCTGCTCGGCTACCAGGCCGTGGCCGGTCTGCTGATGGTCGGCACGATCGCCGGCGTCCTCCTCGCAACCGTCCTCAACAACGGCGGCGGCGCCTGGGACAACGCCAAGAAGTACATCGAATCCGGCCATCTGACCGATGCGGACGGGAAAGTGCTGGGCAAGGGGACGCCTGCGCACGCTGCGGCCGTCGTCGGCGACACCGTCGGCGATCCTTTCAAGGACACCGCCGGTCCGTCTCTCCACGTTCTGGTGAAGCTGCTGGCCACCATCACCCTGGTGATGGCCCCGCTCTTCATCCGCTAGGCGAGCCACTTCGCGGGCCGGCGGTCTTCCGACCGCCGGTCCGCGCGCATTCGGTGCCGCGTTCGTCCCCCGCGGCCCACCCGCTCTCTACGGGACCCTGAAGACATCCGCACCGGAGGAGACATCGCGTGGACCTGTCCATCCAGGCGTTGATCATGGGCCTTGTTCAGGGTCTGACCGAGTTCATCCCCGTCTCCAGCTCCGGCCACCTGATCCTGGTGCCCTGGGCGATGGGCTGGACGGATCCCTTCATCAACTCGCTGGCGTTCGACGTCATGCTCCACATGGGGACGCTCCTGGCGCTGATCCTCTACTTCTGGCGCGACTGGCTGACGCTCATCCCCGCCGGGCTGGCCAGTATCCGCGACCGCTCCCTGCGCGATGATCCAGACCGCAAGATGGCGTGGCTCCTGGTCGTGGCCACCATCCCCGCGGTGCTCGTGGGACCGCTGCTCACCGACACGATCGAGTCGTGGGTTCGCGAGCCTGCTCGTGTCGCAGCCATGCTCTGCGTCGGCGCGGCGATCCTCTGGCTTGCGGACCGCTGGGGCAGCAAGGTGCGCGAGATGGAGGAGATGACCTTCGGCGGCGCGCTCGGAATCGGCATCGCCCAGGTCGTGGCCCTCGTTCCGGGCATCAGCCGTTCCGGCGTCAGCATCGCCGCAGGTCTCTTCGAAGGTCTGAGCCGAGAGGCTGCGGCCCGGTTCAGCTTCCTGATGGCCACGCCGGTGGTGGCCGGAGCCGGCCTGTGGGAGGCGCGCAAGCTCCTGACCGGTGAGGCGGGCGAGAACCCCGAGATGCGCCTCGTGCTGATCGGCTTCGTCGCGGCGGCCACCTCAGGCGTGCTCGCCATCCACTTCATGCTCGAATTCCTGCGCCGCCGGCCGGTTACTCTGTTCGTCGTGTATCGCGTGCTGGCCGCGATTGCGGTCTTCGTCATCCTGCTCTCACCCCACGGCGCATGAGAGGGGTTCGATGACGGCAGGTGACGGGGCGGGGAGGGCGGCGGTGCGATGGAGGTGATGAAGCAGCTCCGGCAGCGCGAAATCCGCGATCTGCTTGGGCAGCGGCCGATCCGCACGCAGCAGGAGCTCGCGGCCGCCCTGCGCGACCGTGGCTTCCGTGCCACTCAGGCCACGATCAGTCGGGATGTCGCGGAGCTGGGCCTCATCAAGTCCAGCCAGGACGGGGTCCAGTCTTACGTCGTGCCGGCCCGGGTCACCGAGGCGGAAAGCACCGGCGAGGAGCGGCTGCGTGCGCTGCTGCACGATCTCCCGGTCGAGATCCGCGAGGCGGGCCTGATGCTCGTCCTACGGACGCTCCCCGGCTCCGCGCACGCCATCGCGGCGGCGCTGGATCGAACGCGCTGGCCGGAGGTCGTTGGCAGCATCGCCGGCGACGACACTGTCTTCGTCGCCTTCGCCGATCGCATGTCGATGCAACGCATCCGCGGGCGGCTCCTCCAACTCGGCAGCTAGGCTCCTCGAGCCGGCCAGCTGCGGCGTTGGCCGGAGGCACCGAGCCGGCCCTGGCCGCGCGCTCCCGACCCCCGCAGACGTGGACCGGCCCCGGCGCTCGGGGAGGAGGAGGGAGGATCCGAGCGGCGGGGCCGGTGTTGTTGCTGGTTTATGGCCGAAGAATGGCCAGCTTCGTTTCAGATTGCCAGTCCTCATAGGTCCTTCCCCGCCGGGACCTACGTTCTCCCCGATTCGAACGAACTCGATTGGCCCCAGCGATCGAATGCCCGTGGAACGGCCAGACGACCTGCGCATGCCGCTCCGGCGCGCCTGCCGATCCTGACTGCCGGGGTCCGCGTGGGTGTTTATCGCTTTGACATGGGGGAGGGGGGCGGCTAGGATACGCGCCGGCCGAACTTCAGGGCACCGAGACGGTGACGCCTGGAGTTTTTCCTTTATCGCGGGCCCTTCGAGGTCCGACCCAGGGTCGCATTCGACGAGAACGGAGCCCCTTCGGCGGTGAACAACAAGACTCAGTACATCTCGGAAGAGGGTCTGACCAAGCTTCGAGTGGACCTCGAACAGTTGGTCAACGTCCGTCGCGCCGAGATCGCGCAGCGCATCCATGACGCCAAGGAGCACGGCGACCTGGCGGAGAACGCCGAGTACGAGGACGCCAAGAACGAGCAGGCTTTCGTCGAGGGCCAGATCCAGCGTCTCGAAGCGCTGATCAAGAACGCGACCGTCATCGACGGCAATCACGGCACGGACCATGTCCAAATCGGCTCGACCGTGAAAGTCGAGGGCTCAGACGGCAAGGAAGAGTTCACGATCGTCGGTTCGACTGAGGCCAGCCCGCGCGAGGGCAAGATCTCTAACGAATCGCCGGTCGGTCGCGCGCTCCTGGGCAAGCACAAGGGCGAGTCGGTCGTCGTTCATGTCCCGGCAGGGGACTTCTCGTACAAGATCATCGAAATCAACTGAGCGGGGGCGGCTGCCGTGTACTGGGCCGACGAGCTGGCAGCGGCGGCTTCCGGCCGCCAGGTGGTCAACGATTCGAAGTCGCCCTCGGGCACCGTCCACGTCGGCAGCCTGCGCGGGGTCGTCCTTCACGACGCCATCTACCGGGCGCTGCGGCAGGCCGGAGTAGAGGCGACGTTCCTCTACGGCGTCGACGACATGGACGCCATGGACTCGCAGGCGAAGCTGACTCCCGACGCGGTCGAGAAGTACATGGGCGCGCCGCTGTCGCGCGTGCCGGCTCCCGAGGGGAGCAACGCGGCCAACTACGCACGCCACTTCGTCGGTGAGATCTTCTTCCGGACCTTCGAGCCGCTCGGCATCACGCCCGAGTTCTACTGGGTCAGCGAGCTATACGCGGCCGGCCGAATGGATCCCTATGTCAAGCTGGCGCTCGACCGGGCTGATCGCGTCCGGGCGATCTATCTGCGAGTGAGCCACGTCGAACGCACCAGCACCTGGCTGCCGATCCAGGTCATCTGCGAGCAGTGCGGCAAGATCGGCACCACGTATGCCACCGACTGGAACGGCGTGACGGTCGCTTACAGATGCATGCCCGATCTGGTTTCGTGGGCTCACGGCTGCGGCCACGACGGCCGGGTCTCGCCGCTGGGCGGCCGGGCCAAGCTACCGTGGAACCTGGAATGGGCCGCCAAGTGGGGCCTGCTGGGCGTCACGATCGAGGGCTGCGGCAAAGACCTGGCCACCGCCGGCGGATCGCGCGACCGCTCCGACGCCATCAGCCGCGAGGTCTTCGAGATTGAGCCACCGCGCAACGTCGCCTACGAGTTCCTCAACGTGGGCGGCAAGAAGATGTCGACCTCCAAGGGCCAGGGCGCCGCCGCGCACACGATCGCCGAGGTCCTGCCGCCCGAACAGCTGCGCTTCCTCTTCCTGCGTCCGCGGCCGAGCCAGGTGATCGAGTTCGACCCCGAGGGCGAAACGATCCCGCGGCTCTTCGACGAGTTCGACCGGATCGCCGCCGCCACCGCGGGCCGTGAAGTCAAGGGCGAGCTGCCGGCTGACTACGAGCGGCTCTTCGCCTATTCGCTGCTCGGGCCCGCGTCGGACGTCGCTGCGGCGGCTGCCGCGTTCCGGCCCGCCTTCGCGCACCTCGCCCTGCTGCTGCAGATCCCCGGCGTCGACATCGCCGAGCGGATGGAGGCCGAGAAGGGTGCGCCGCTCACCGCGTTCGAGGCTGCCATCCTGGCCGAGCGGACGGCCTCTGCCCGGGCCTGGCTCGACTCGTATGCCCCCGAGCGGGCGCGCCTCGTCATTCGCCACGACGCCATGCCGGAGGAAGTGGCTGCGCTGGACGCCGGGCAGCGCGCCTATCTCGCCGCGCTGGCGTCGGCCGCCGGTGCCGAGAAGCCCGGATCGGGTGACGCCTGGCAGGGTCTCATCTTCCGCGTGGCCGCCGACGTGGAGCTGCCGTCCGGGCGTGCCTTCGGCGCCCTGTACACGGCCTTCCTCGGCCGTACCAACGGCCCTCGCGCCGGCTGGCTGCTGGCGAGCCTCGAGCCGGCGTTCGTTGTCGAACGGCTCCGTGCCGCGGCGGCTGTGGCCGCGTAGAGCCTCGTGGGCCAAATCGGGCTCCGTTTCCGTCGTCTATTCCTGGTGGGCGTGCCGGCGGCAGAATTGGGCCGATGGAAGCCAGGAAGCGCGGCGTCCTGTACACGTTCAGGGCTGCGTCGGACGTGGGCCGGGGAGCCTCTGCGCCGCCAAAGCCTGCGGGGCTGAGCTCGGTTGCGTCCGCCAGCATTGGTGGGCGCACCTGAAAGAATCCGCCAGCAGAATCGGAAGAGCGAACGGACTGGCTAAACTCAGCAGCAACGCGGCCCGGGCCGCCGAAGAAACCACTGGAGTACGTGACGCATGAGCATCGGGCTGGCAAGGCTGCGCGAGGAGCCGGATCGGATCCGCCAGGGCGCGATCGACAAGGGCGAGGACCCGACGATCGTGGACCAGGCCCTGGCTCTGGAGGGCAGGCGCCGCCAGCTGCTCGGCGACTCGGATCGGCTCAAGGCCGATCGCAACGCCGCATCAAAGAAGATCGGGGAAGCGATCCACGAGGGCGCCGCGCCGAATGGCCCCGAGGTCGCGGCCCTCCGTCAGGTCTCCACCGATGCAGGGACCCAGATCGAGAAGATCGCCGCTGAGCTGGCCGCCACGGAGTCGGCCCTCGAGGAGCTGCTCCTGCGCATCCCGAACCCGGCCGACCCGGACGTGCCGGTTGGCGACGCTTCGGCCAATCGGGTCGTTCGAACCTGGGGCGAGATCCTGCCCAAGGACGTGCCGCTCGCCGAGGGCGGCACCTGGACGCGCCGTCCCCACTGGGAGGTTGCCGAAACTCTCCACATGTTCGACCTGGAGCGCGGCGCCAAGATCAGCGGCTCCGGGTTCCCTGTCTACACGGGCCAGGGCTCGCGCCTCCAGCGCGCCCTGATCGACTTCATGCTCGACGTCCACACCGCCGAGCACGGCATGACCGAGATCTGGCCGCCGGCGGTCGTAAACGCCGCGTCCGCCCGCGGGACCGGCCAGATCCCCGACAAAGAAGACCTGATGTACGTCGTCCCGCGCGACGACCTCTACCTCGTTCCGACCGCCGAGGTTCCGGTCACGAACCTCCATCGCGATGAGATATTCGAGGCCGATCAGCTCCCGATCCGCTACGCGGCCTACTCGCCCTGCTTCCGCCGCGAGGCCGGCGCAGCCGGAAAGGACACTCGTGGCATCCTGCGAGTCCATCAGTTCGACAAGGTCGAGATGGTCTTCTTCGAGAAGCCGGAGGCTTCGGCGGAGGCGCTCGAATGGCTGACCGGTCGAGCGGAGGTGATTCTCCAGCGCCTCGGCCTGGCCTATCGAGTTCTGCTCATGGCGACGAAGGACATGGGCTTCGTCCAGGCCAAGAAGTACGACCTCGAAGTCTGGGCGCCCGGTGTCGAGCGCTGGCTGGAAGTCAGCTCGTGCTCGAACTTCCGTGACTACCAGGCCCGCCGAATGGCGATTCGCTACCGACCCGAAGCCGGCGCGAAGCCAGAGCTCGTGCACACGCTCAACGGCTCGGGGGTGGCGCTCCCTCGAACGGTCGCCGCGGTCCTCGAGACATACCAGCAGCCGGACGGCAGCCTGATCGTCCCGGAGGTGCTCCAGCAGTACATGCGCACGGACCGCATCGGCCGCTAGGGCGGCCCGGCCAGGGCATCCGGCCGAAAGATGAAGCCTGCGGCAGTTTCTGCCAAGATGGCGCCTCTTACGCCCGATGACGGCCGAGCCGTTTCGGGAGAATCGGGAGGATCCATGGAAGCTGACGGGCGTCGCATCATTCGGCGGGGTGCGCGTCGTGGCGGGCTGACCCTGCTGGCGGCGTGCGCGGCGCTCGTCATCGCCGGTTGTCAGGGCGCCGGCCCCACACCTCAGACCATCATCATTACGCTGCCGCCCTCGACGCCCGCACCGACCGTCACTCCGTCCGCCGTCCCGCCGACGGGAACGCCCGGCGCCACGGCCACGGCCACGCCCGTCGCCACGACGCCGACAGTCTCGAGCACGACCGTCACTCAAACCGCGTCGGACAACCGCTGGGACGTCTCGTTCCAGATGCCGGTAGTGTCCGGTGTTGCGCCGGCCGCGGTCACGGCGATGAACGACGCCATCACTACCAGGGTGAACGCGTACATCGTCTCGTTCAACGGCAGCGGGCTGCCTGTAGTCGCTTCCGGCGACGGCCCCAGCACGCTCGCGGGCGCCTTCTCGGTCGCTTTCGCCTCACCCTCGTTGCTGAGCCTGCGCTTCACCGTCGAGACGTACATCACCGGTGCGGCCCATCCGACGACGGAGGCGGGCAGCCTCAACTTCGACGTCGCGTCCGGCGCCGTGATCCAGTTCCCCGATCTCTTCGCGAGCCCGGCGGTGGCGCTGCCGGTGATACAGGCGCGGGCTCATACGCTGCTGACCGCGAAGCTCGGCGCCGCCCTGACCTGGCCGGCATCGCCGACGATGGCCGACTTCGGCGGGGCCTGGGCATTCACCCCGGGCGGCCTGGAGCTCACCTGGTCGCAGGGCGTCATCGCCAGCGAGGCCGACGGAACGGTCACGATCTCGATTGCCTGGTCGGCCCTGTCGAGCGTCATCGCCAAGCCGGGCCCGGCCGACGGGTTCGTGCCGTAAGGCTGGAGCGCGGATCAGCCGGCCAGGCAGCGGCGCCGCCGCGGCCTGGCCGGTTGTTGCGACTGCGTCTCAGTAGGTGGTAACTTCTCGCCGGGGAAGCGACCGGCGCGTTCGAAGTGATGTGCGTTGGAGGCCCACAGTGAGACTCAGTCGCCCAGGAGCGATGATCCTCGGTCCCTCTCCGATCCGTCCCTCACGGCGATGCGCGCCCCAGAAAGGTTGATCCTGTGACTCGCTCTCCCGGCCGGCACTGGTGGATCCTCGGCGCGATGGTCTTTGCGCTGTTCATGGTCATGCTCGACATGACCGTCGTGACGGTGGCGCTGCCGTCGATCCAGCGCAGCCTGAACGCGTCCGACCAGAGCCTCGAGTGGACGGTCAATGCCTTCTCGCTCGCGCTGGCCTCGCTCACCCTGCTCGGCGGCAAGCTCGGCGATCGATTCGGGCGGCGGCGCCTGTTCCTCGTCGGGCTCGCGATCTTCACGGCCAGCTCGGCGGCGTGCGCGCTCGCGCAGACCGACGCCCAGCTCATCACCGGTCGCGTCGTGCAGGGCGTCGGCGGGGCGCTCATGGGGCCGCTCTCGCTGTCGATCATCGTGGCCGCCTTTCCGCGGGATCGTCTCCCGACCGCGCTGGGCATCTGGGCGGGTACCTCGGCCTTCGGACTCGCCATCGGGCCGCTGGTGGGCGGCGTCCTCGTCGACGCGGCCGGCTGGTCGAGCGTCTTCTGGATCAACGTGCCAATCGGGATCGTGGGCATCCTCGTCGCCGCGTGGGTCGTGCCGGAGTCGACCGACCCCTCGACGCGCGCCCTCGACCTGCCGGGCACTGCTCTCGCCACCGCAGGCCTGTTCGCGTTCGTGTGGGGTCTCATCGAGACGAGCTCGAACGACTGGACCTCGTTCGATGTGCTCTCGAGGCTGGCCCTCGGAGTGCTGTTGCTCGCCGCGTTTGTCGTCCGCGAGGCCACGACGGCCGAGCCCATGCTTCCGCTCGGCTTCTTCCGGAGGCTCCGCTTCAGCACGGCGAACGTCCTGATGCTCGCGCTCGGATTTGCGATGTTCGGCGTGATCTACTTCCTGACGCTCTTCATGCAGAACGTGCAGGGGTACTCGGCGATCGATACCGGCGTCCGCTCTCTGCCTCTGACGATGATGGTTGTCCTCGTGGCGCCCCTGGCCGGCCGCTTCAGTGGACGATTCGGCGCCCGGCCATTTGTCGTCGTCGGAATGGCGCTCTGCGCCGTTGCCATCCTCGGGCTCTCCCGCCTGAGGCCCGACTCGCCCTACTCCGACATGTGGCCCTGGCTCATCGTCTTCGGCGCCGGGAGCGCGCTCACGATGCCCGTGCTCGCGGCGACGGCGATGGCGAGCTCGGATGCGGCGAAGTCCGGAGTGGCGTCCGGGATGCTGAACACATCCCGCCAGGTCGGCACGGCGCTCGGCGTCGCCGTGCTCGGTTCGATCGGCGCCACCGTCGCTCGCGGCGACTGGGCGAGCTGGACGCTGGGCCTGCCCGCGACGTTGCAGCCGAGTGCCCATGCGCTGGAGCCGCTCGTCGTCCTCGGTCGCGGCAGCCAGATCGAGAGCCTCGCCTCACAGATGGTCGGGCCAGCGGGTGGTGCGCTGGCGGCTCAGCAGGCGGTCGACGCGTTCAGCCACGGGATGTCGCAGGCGTTCGTCGTCGCCGCGGGCGTCGCCCTGGTCGCGGCCGCCCTGGCTCTCGCCGGTCTTGCCAGACCCCGCGAGGACGGCCACTAGGGGCGCCGGCTCAGATTGGGCGATCTGCGCGCCCGGGCGCCCGAGCCACCATCACCGAAAGCTTGGCCTAGACTTGACGCTAGTAGCCGAGGCCGCATCGGCTGACCCCCAGTCGCGTGGGGTAGGACTGATGCGGTGGCGTCCGACCGGGCCGCCGCCGCCCGATACCTTGGGTGTGGGCGGTCCCTGATCCAGCACATCCGCGCGCCCGCCAGCGATACTGCGAGTCCGGGGGACGCGCGGACGCGAACCTCTATCACCACCACGAAGGACGGGTGCATGGTTTCGAACCAGGCGGACAGGGAAGCGGGTGCGGTCGCCTCGGGTCGCGCCGAAGCGGCAGCGGCCGGCGGCCAGCGTCGAACTCGCAAGCACGACCCGAACTACAAGTGGGTAGCGCTCTCGAACACGACGCTCGGCGTTCTCATGTCGGCGATCGACGGCTCGATCGTGATCATCTCCCTGCCCGCGATCTTCACCGGCATCAAGCTGAACCCGCTCGACCCCGGCAGCACGAGCTATCTCCTCTGGATCATGATGGGCTACCTGCTCGTGACCGCCGTGCTCGTCGTGGCGTTCGGGCGCCTGGGCGACATGTTCGGGCGGGTCCGCATGTACAACGCCGGCTTCGTGATCTTCACCGTCGGATCGCTGCTGCTCGCGGTGACGCCGTTCACCGGACCTGCCGGGGCGATCTGGATCATCGGTATGCGCTTCGTGCAGGGTATCGGCGGTGCGTTCCTGTTCGCGAACTCGCAGGCCATCCTGACCGACGCTTTCCCACCGGAGCAGCGGGGCCTCGCCTTCGGCGTCAACGGCATCTCCTTCCTGGCCGGCCAGTTCATTGGCCTCGTGGTGGGCGGCGTGCTGGCGGCGATCAACTGGCGGCTGGTCTTCTTCGTCAGCGTGCCAGTCGGGCTGGTCGGCACGATCTGGGCTTACATGCGGCTCGAAGAGCTCGGTACGGTCACGCACGCGAAGATGGACTGGCCCGGCAACCTGACCTTTGGGGTCGGGCTCACGGCGCTGCTCATCGGCATCACCTACGGCATCCAGCCCTACGGCGGCCAGACGATGGGCTGGACCAATCCCTTCGTTATCTTCATGATCGTCGGCGGCGTGGCACTGCTGGGGTTGTTCGTGTGGGTCGAACGCCGGGCGGCGGAGCCGCTCTTCGATCTCGCCCTCTTCCGCATCCGAGCCTTCACGGCCGGCAATCTGGCCGGGTTCCTCTCCGGGCTCGGGCGGGGCGGGCTGTCCTTCATGCTGGTGATCTGGCTGCAGGGAGTCTGGCTGCCGCTGCACGGCTACTCCTTCGCCGACACGCCGCTGTGGGCCGGCATCTACATGCTGCCGCTCACTCTCGGCTCGCTCGTGTTTGGGCCGTTGTCCGGGTATCTGTCCGACCGGTTCGGAGCGCGGCCGTTCGCCACCGGGGGCATGCTCATTGCCGCCGTGTCCTTCTTCTGCCTGATCCTGCTGCCGGTCAACTTCGAGTACTGGCAGTTCGGCGGCGTGCTGCTGGTGAGCGGCATCGGCGGCGGCCTGTTCTTCTCGCCCAACATGGCCGGCATCATGAACAGCGTCCCGGCCCGCCAGCGCGGCGCCGCGGCCGGCATGCGGGCCACGTTCCAGAACTCGTCCACGGTCGTGTCGATCGGCGTGTTCTTCTCGCTCATGATCGCGGGCCTCTCGACGTCTCTGCCGAACGCCCTGTACGGCGGGCTCACCGCCCACGGCGTCCCGGCTGCGGATGCGTCGCAGATCTCACACCTGCCGCCGGTCGCCAGCCTGTTCGCGGCTCTGCTGGGCTACAACCCCATGGCCGCGCTACTGCCCGCGCAGGTCCTGCACGCCCTGCCGGCGTCCCAGGCCGCGATCCTCACCAGCAAGGAGTTCTTCCCCCAGCTGATCGCGGCCCCGCTGCAGCAGGGACTCGCGGTCGTATTCTTCGCGGCGGCCGTCATGGCGCTCGTTGCCGCCTGGGCGTCCTGGCAACGAGGAGGCCTCTACCGCCACGACGAGTCGGCAGCGGAGCGTCCTTCCCCGGCGCCTCGGTTCTCGAGCACCGGGAGGAATCGCGGGGTCGACCTCGACGGCGCGGTCGTCGGAGCCGCTGCCCGGGCGGACGATCTGGCGAACGCGACTCCAAGATTGGAGCCTCCGTCAGTGGTGGAGACTCCGGATCGTTGAATCTCGGCGCGGCCGCGGCGGGATCGCGTGTCGCGCAGTCTCTTCAGTGCGCAGGCGCGGGCGTGGTCGCTCCGCTCCAGAAAGCCCGGCGAGCCGTCATCCAGCTGGCCGTGGCGACAGGAGCCACGACGGCGTTGGAGAGCATCCGCAGCGTCCGGGGCGCAACCCGGAAGACGGCCGACTCGGTGCCCGCGGCGGCCCAGATCCACTGGTAGGCGCAGAGATCCTGATCCATCAGGACGCGCACCTCGCGGCCGTGTCCGAACGGCGCGATGGCGTCGATCGAGTAGCCGGTCAGCTCGCGCGCCTCTTGAGCGCTGGCCGCTCGAATGGCGACCTCGCCGGTGACCGCGGCTAGCAATGCCAGATCGACCTGGTTGCGAGCCGAGATAAGACAGACGATCGGCACCAGGCGACCCTCGGGCCGAGGGGCAACGAAGACCACGGCCTTGACCATCTGCCCGAGATCGGCATCCAGGACCGCTGCGGCCTCATCGGCGGTGTGCGCGGAGCCGGGCAAGGGTCGGATATCGAGGGCCACTCCCTTGCGAGAGGCGACCTCGACGACCTTCTTGATGCCTGGCTGCCGCAGATCGATCACGACGTAATGCCTGCTATTCACTCAAGTTGGTGCGCCGGCCTGGCTGTGTGGCGGGCCGGACTGGACCTCGAGCCGCTACTTGACCGGGGCGATGATCACCCACTTTCCGAACCACTCGCTCTTGCCGATGTGGCCATCGATCGGGTCTCGATACGGCGAGTCGGTCTGCAGATACTGGGAGAAGCGCACCCATGTCCCGCCCGCGTGCCACTGCGCGTAGGTGATCCAGGTGTTGCGATGGCCGGCGGCCTGATAGGGGTCGGTCAGGTACACGCCGAGGACTGAGAAGGTCATCGATCCGGTGCTTGGATCAGCGCCCTGGACTTTGTAGCCCGTGATGAACTGTGCATGACCGCCCGACAGGGCGAGGATCCCAACGGGCTTGTGAGTTCTGGCCAGGGCCGATACGGCAGCCCTGGCGGCAGCATCGAAGGATGAGTACGAGGCGTCGACATAGACGCCGGCGTTGACGCTGCCCCAGCCTAAGTAGTTGAGGGCGTTGCGCCAGCCGTGCGGATCGGTGCCGGCCGACTTGGCCAGCATCGTCATGTGCGCTCGCTCGAAGACGAGGATCGACTCCTGCGTGGAATAGGAAGTCGTCGGCTTCCAAACGAACCCGGAGGCCGATCCGGAGTAGGCGATGGTGTTCAGCATCGACAGCGTGGAGGCTGCAGTGCAGGCCTTGAGGTCGGGATTCTGCCAGCGTTCGGCTCGCGGGTCGTATAGATCGAAGGTTCGAGTGGCGGCCGCGGCTGATGGTGCGGCAGTGCTCGCCAGCGAGGGAATCGCCGCGGCGACCGTCGGCTGCGAGCTGAGCGAGGCCGCGCTGTAGGGCCCCGCGGTGCCGGAGCCGGTGGACCCGGTCGACGCCGTTGCCGGCGCCCCAGCGGGCGCGACTTGCGCCGCGACCGACAACGGGGAAGCGCAGAGGAGGCCTCCAACAAGGAGTAGCGCGACCGCAGCGCGACCGAGCCTGGCGCGACTCGACCCGGGACCGGCATCGCTCCGGCGCGATGTCGAATGGGCGCTGCTCGAAAGCGGCATGACCCTCTCTCATTCGGTAGCCCGGCTGACTCGCCTGGAGTTCCGTGGCTTTGCGGCCCCGCCTCACGGCGGGTGTGCCTTTTCGTGGATCCCTCCGCATTCGCAGAAACGGCAGCAGGTCGAATGCGCGTTCGTACTTGAGGTTACGACCGCCAGCTCAGGGGCCGAGAGGGGACCAAATGGGTGTACGGCTTTGGCGAAGGTACCGGGCGTCGGCGGGCCGACCGTAGCCACGACAGATGGACACCCATTGGCCTGACGCCGGACCGCCTGGAGATCGCGTGTGGCGCGCGCGATCTTGCGTAAACTGAGCGTGGGCCCACCGCGGAGAGGTGGCAGATCGGTCTATTGCGGCGGTCATGAAAGCTGCCCCAATTGCCCCGAATCACGCTCCGATGGGCTCCTCCGCGCCGCAATCCGGGCCATTTGACCCCACTTCTGGCGCCGTCCAAAGGGCATATGGCGAGCCCATGGTGTGCCTATCGGTCGCGTCGAGCCGCCAATGCATACGCGAAGAAGTAGGCGTCGAGTGACTCGCCGTTGGACTCGTAGTTGTTGTCACCAACAAGGAAGTCGCAGACAACTTCGCGCGCGCGGGCGATCTCCCGCAACCGCGGGCCACGCCAGCGCTCGTCGGTGAGTGTCAGGTCCAAGAGTTCCAAAGCCCGTTCCAGCGCGCCTTGCAGGCGCACGTCGTCGCTTTGCGCTTTCGCCCGGATGGCCCGACCAACGTCGCTGCCGATGTTCCCGAGTTGCTCGTCGAGGGTCAGGGTGTGCCAGCGCCCGGCAGCGAGATTGGCGTGGAGAACTTGCTCAGCCACTATCAGCTCCTGACCAGGCGGCCAACGATGGCCACGATCTTCTCCTGCGCAGCCGGGTCCTCGACGCCACGCGATCGATTGCCCTGCCTGGGCCGAATGTTGATCATGGAGTCGAACTCGATCCAGTCGCTCTGGCCGTATTGCGACGGGTAGAGATTGACACCCCACAAGTCGGTCTGGCTCGATCCGAGACCCAACAGGGCGGCCTCCTCGTCGGCGTGCATCTCACCGCCGATGGCCATGATGCCCCGGCCGACATCGACGACGGCCTTCAACAGGTTGCCGAATCCCGTCTCGGCGAGCTCGGCCAGATGATCGAGCGTTACGGACTCACGGACCACTTCCATGTCGTCTGGCGGCATCGCCACTCCTCCGAGGCCACAACGGCGTGGGCTTGCCTGAGGCCGCTCTCGTCCCTCTACGATGATGGAGCATTGGACGACGACACGCACCTGGGTCAGGACGAGATACGGCTGGAGCTCGGCGTGCTCGTGTCGGCGGGTCGGCCAGGCTGCTGGCATGGCCGCGAGAAACTGTGTCAACTGGCGCGCACCAAATCGCACAACACAATATCCTTTTTCGTATGGTGATTCAGAAGTCGGGCCGCGGCCGCCCGTCCCGGCAGTTCATCCTCGACCAGGTCGATCTCGGCATGAGCGACCTCGCGCGCACGGGTGGGCTGCCCGCGCCAGTCGAGAACCAGCAGATCTGGCGGGACATCTGGTTCGAGGAAGCTCACAACTCGACCGCCATCGAAGGCAATACGCTCGCCCTGAAGCAGGTCAAGGTCCTGCTCGACGAGGAACGCCCAGTTGGGAACAAAGAGCTGGTTGAGTATCTGGAAGTCAAGGCTTACGCACAGGCGGCGGAATGGGTTTACGCGCAGGGCCGAGCTCCGGCCGAGTGGGGAGCCGGCGATGCGCTCCTGACACTGACCGAGCTTCGCCACATCCACCGACTCACAGTCGGCCCGGTCTGGGAGTTCTTCCCGCCGGACAACCTCGACCCGGAGGAGGGGCCTGGCAGCTTCCGCCACCACGACATCGCTACGTTCAGCGGTGGCATGAAGCCGCCGTCGTTCACGGACATTGCGACCGAGGTCGCCGATTGGCTCCGTCTGGTCAACGGTCCGCCGGAGGTCGCAGTCCACCCGCTTATCGCGCTCGCGTCGGTTCATGCTGGCTTCGAGAGAATCCACCCCTTCCGCGACGGCAACGGCCGAGTCGGTCGACTCGTCCTCAACCTCCTTCTCGTTCGGCAGGGCTATCCGCCGGCCATCATTCGCAACCGAAACAGGTCGGCCTATCTAGCGGCACTGCGGAAGGTCGACGCTGGCGATCCCTGGCCTCTGGCGGAGATGCTGGGGCGAGCAGTGAAGGACAGCCTCGATCGGTTCCTGCTCCCGAACCTCGCCGGTCCCGTCAAGCTGCTTCCGCTCTCCGCTCTAACTCGCCCCGATCTGGAACTCCGCGCTATACGCGCCGCGGCCGACCGGGGGCGGCTCCGGGCGATGAAGGATGAGGCGGGACGCTGGATGAGCACCCGCCAATGGGTGGATGACTACCGGAAGACGCGGCGCGTAGGGCGGCCACCGAAAGGCGCGCCACGAGGTAGTACATGAGCGTTGGCGTCAGGCCCTTCCGCAGCGAGGACGAGTCTGCACTGCGGCGTGTCATGGTGGCGGCCCTGGAGGTCGACGGCTACCCCGGCTTCAATGCCACCGACCTCGACCGCGAGGCGTTCTCGATCGTCGGTGCGCCGGGCGGAGTCGCCGTATCGGTCGAGGATGACGTTGTGTGCGGCTACGTCAGTCCGCGGCTCGACGATTTGACCGTCCATCCCGAATATCGGCGACGAGGCCACGGACGGCGGCTCTTCCGGGCCGGCCTGGGTCTGGCAGCCGACGCGGGTGCAGACCTGATCCGCTTCTACGTGCCGTTCAGCGGCGGTGGACAAGCGTTCGCGAGGGCGATGGGTTTGGCGTACCGCTCCAGCATGTGGCTTATGTATCTGCCACCAGAGACATCCGTGCCGGAGCCCGCGTTTCCGACCGGGATGCTCGTGCGCCCCTTTGGCGAGTGGCTGCCGCTGCCTGATTTCGTGGCCCTTCTCAACGCCTCCTTCGCCGACCATCCCGGTGCCCTTTCGTGGACTGTGGCGGAGATCGCGCGAGCCCACGCCCGACCTGATTTCGATCCTTCGACGATCACGCTGGCCTCACCCGCCGATCGACCCGACGACCCGATCGCGTTCGTTCGGACGGCGGTCGAACCGCCCGAAGAGGGCGACCCGAGCCCGGTCGGCGATGTCCGGCTCGTTGGCGTGCTGGCGGATTGGCGGGGCCGTGGTCTGGGTCGCGAGCTGCTTCGCCTGGGTATCGCACAGCTACGCGACCGTGGCGTCGGACGGATCAAGCTCAGTGTCGAGGCGGAGAATGACGTGGCTCTGGGGCTGTACGTCAGGACGGGCTTCCGGTCGATCGTTGAGTGGCCTCACTGGACGCGCCCGGTGAGAGCGGCTGTCGGCTCTTGACTCGATTCGATTGTCGCCGAGTGTTCAGGACGAAGGGTCCGACGGTGTCGTAGAACTTGGCTGCAGGTAGACTATCCACGCCCTACCGCGGAGAGGTGCCGGAGCGGTTTAACGGGGCGGTCTTGAAAACCGTAGAGCGCAAGCTCCCTGGGTTCGAATCCCAGCCTCTCCGCCAACGTTCTGAGCGTGAAATGGCCGTTCTTGTGGCTTAAACCGGTCTGTTCTGTCCGAAGCCGGTAGCAATCCGCGGTAGCAACGGCGTATAACGCCGAACGCCGCCGAACAGAACGCGACGTCCCTCGGACTCGAACCGCAGACCGTACAGAGCGATCCAGTGATTGGGTACGGCCTGTGTGGTCGAAACTACTGGCCGAGGGACGGGCGTCATGGGACGGTGCTCCGATCGGCACCTTGCGCTTGTGCGGCCGCGTGCCGCCGACGATTGCAGCCGCACGGTTTGAGCCTTTCGGGCGTGCGGGGATTGCGGCGAGCCACAAGTGCGCGACCGGGTGTGTGAAACCTGTTGGTAGTGAAGCCGCCGGATGCCGACAAACCTATTGACAGCCGATCGAAAGCCATCGACACTCGATAGGTGAACACACTACCAAGTCGGCTTCTCCGGGTCCCTCTTGTCGTCCTCCTGCTCGGAACCGTGCTCGCACAAGTACTCCTGCCCGTGTTCGCGTCCGAGGAAGGGAGGATCTTCCCCGAAGTCGCTTACCTCGTCGTTCCGTACTCGGTGGCCGGCATCCTCTTCATCGGATGCGGTCAGGTGGCGCTGCTCGCCGTCTGGCGGCTGCTGTCCATGGTCAACGGCGGGGTCATCTTCACCCGCCGCGCCCTGCACTGGGTCGATGTCATCACGGCCTGCGCGGCGGTCGCCACGGTTCTGAGCATAGGCGTCTCGATTCACATGCTCGGCTTCGTCCCCGGCGGCGGCGGACCAATGATCTACTACCTGGGCGCCTGTGTCGCCGGCGGGCTGGCGTTCGTGCTCCTCATGGTCGTCATGCGAGGCCTGCTCGAGTCGGCGATCGCCGACCACACCGAGCTCGACGAGGTGATTTGATGGCCGTCATCGTCGAGCTCGACGTCATGCTCGCCCGACGCAAGATGTCTGTGGGCGACTTTGCCAACGCCGTCGGCATCACCCCGGCGAACGTCGCCGTTTTGAAGAACGGGCGCGCCCGAGCCATCCGGTTCGGCACCCTGGACTCGATCTGCCGGGTGCTCGATTGCCAGCCGGCCGACATCCTCCGGTGGACCGCCGACCCGCCCGCCTAGCCGGAACGCGTTCGAAGTTGGCAATCCTCACCAGCATCAACGATGCCGAGGCCGTCGCGTGTCAATGGCCAACTGAATCTGCCTATCCGCGGCCACTGAACCTGCCCAGTGGCGGACATCGAATCTGCCCACCCGCGACCCAGGCGGTTTGCTTATCAGCGACCTACGGGACCGGATGCTCGGGCTGCCCGCTCAGGGCCAGTACACGTTCACGGCCCAAGAGGCTCGGAAACGGCAGCCTGCCATCGGCGCCGCGAGCACGAACGCTGCGCTGGCGCGGACGGAGGCCGCTGGCCTATAGCACTACAAGACATTGACTGTAGTAGTACCACTCGTGTAGTGTTAGCGCATGAGCGAGAAGTCCGAAGGCGCCAAACTGGTTGAGGTGGTGCACCTGGCGTTTCTCCAGGTCCTGCCTTCTTACATGCCGGTTGGCGACTACGTTGTGAAGGGCGGGGCGAACCTGCGGCTGTGGTTCGACAGCCGGAGGCGGTCCCAGGACATCGATCTTGACTACCTGCGGGTAGAGCGTTTCTACCTCGTCGAGGACCAGATCGACAAGACCTTGGCCGCCCGCGCGTTCCGCGAGATCCTCCGCTCCGGAGGAGTGTCGATCTCTGACCCGACGAAGCCGAAGCAGACCTCGACGACCCGCCGATGGAAGTTCGTCGCGAGCGGTCCAGCGGGCCTGTTGAACACGAAGATCGAATTCTCGTCGAGGGTTGGGACGGTGGATCCCGAGCATGCCTTCGAGCAGGCTCGTGCCGACATAGGCGCCGGCCTCGGCCTCCGGGTCGTAAAGGCTGAGCACTATCTAGCGCCGGCCGCGATCCGGCAGAAGATCGGCGCGCTTGCAGGCCGCTCCGAGACCGAGCCCCGAGACGTGTTCGACCTCGATCTGCTGTTGGGCGCATACCCGAACGCCCTTACGCCGGGACAGGTCAACCCAGCCTTGATCGACAAGGCTGTTGTTGCGGCTATGGGCATTTCCTACGACTCCTACCACGACCTCGTGGTTGACTTCCTCGAAGAGGAATTCGTGCCCATCTACGGCCGGCCGGACGTGTGGACGAGCATGGTGCTCGAGGTCGTCGAGCGCCTGGAGGCCTTGAAGTGAGCCTGCTCGAAGCCGAGACCATCCTCGAGCGGATCGGGCCGGTCGTCGAGACGCGAGAGGCGGCTGCGGCCTTGTTGCGCAGCGTTCCTTCGACGAGCCGTACCCTGGGCGCCCTGGCCGAGGCCGGCCATGCGCACAGGATTCGCCATGGCCTGTGGTCCATCGGGCCGACGCCACCGGATCCGTACTGGGTCGTAGGCGATCTCACCCGGCCGCATCCTGCATACGTGTCGTTCCAGTCCGCGCTCAACTTTCACGGGATGATCGATCAGATCCCGCGCGACACTACGGTGGCCTCGCTCGATCGTGCCCGCCGGATCACGACGACGATCGGCACCTACGCGGTCCACCACATCCCAGCCGAACTCTTCGGCGGATGGGCTAAGGGGCCGCGGGGACGCGTAGCGACGTCCGAGAAAGCAATCTTTGATCTCGCGTACATCAGCGCGGCGCGAGGCGCGCAGCCTCGTCGCGTACCCGAGATCGACCTGCCAGCTGGCTTCGACCGCGCCGCGATCGACGAGTGGATCGCCAAGATCGGCGACCCGCGCATCGTCACTATGACCAAGAGGGGCGTGCGACAGATTCTGGCGAGGGCCGTTCGCTAGGGGGCGTCGTGCTTTCGGTCGCACGAATCGACAACGACCTCAGCGGCGAGACAGGCTTCTTCTGCCGCCTACCGCTAAAGGTCCCTCCGCCATAGTCACGCTCGGCGAGGTAGCCCCCTGTCATGGACTCTCCACGTCGCTCGAACAGCCTCGGCTGGCAATGTGCAAGGGCATTTGCCGCAGGGCCGTGGTCGCGAATCCTGGGTCGTCTACCGGTAGCAACAGCCGGTAGCAACAGGGCCGAACATCGGCGGATTCGGGGCCCGGCAAATCGCCGATTCCCTCGTAAAACGGCCATCGGCGACCGTCCGCGAACCCCCTGACCCAGACTTGAAAACCGCTGGACGAGAGTCCCGTGAGTTCGAATCTCACCCTCTCCGCCAGACTCGCTGGATCGGCGACCGGCCGCGTGGCCGGTAGCCACCCGCAGGCGGCGTCAAGGGCCCCCACAAGCGGAGAAAGCGCCTGTCGGTCCATACTCGCGCCATGGAGTCGAACGCCTTCCTGAGACGATTCAAGGTCCTGTTCCCGTTTGCCGGTCTTGTGCTCGTGGCTCTCGTGGCCGTGACCATCGCCATGACGACCCTTGGGAATACCCAGGGCGACGCGACGAACGCACCCTCCGGGAGCCCCGCCGCCAGCCCCACGATCGCCTCCCCGGCGCCGTCGGCGTCGGCCTCCCCGACCGCTTCCCCGGTGGCGACTGTCTCGCTGCCCCCGACGATGCCGGTCATCCTCACGATCTACAAGGGCGCCCACGATCCCGATCGCATCTGGTTCGTGGTCTGGCGCTATCCGCAGTTCCGGGTCGGGTCCACCCCGCTGGCGAGTGCCATGAACCAGGACATAGTCGATGAGGTCACGACCCGCATCCAAGCGTTCGAGGACGGTCCGGCGGCCGTGCAGCAGCTTCCCGGCAAGACCAACAACCTCACCGGCACGTTCACGGTCAACATGCTTTCGCCGGACCTCGCGAGCCTCACGCTTAAGTGGGTCGACGACACGTCGCCGGCGCATCCGTCTACCACCATCGAAACCCTGAACTACGCGCTCAACAGCGGCCAGCGCATTGACTTCGATCAGATCTTCCTGGACACGCAGGCGGCCGTGGCGATCATCTCCCAGCAATCCAAGGCGCAGCTGCGCAAGTCGCTGGGCAAGGACTACAACCCCACCGTCGTCGACGATGGTGCGGCCGCGGTGGCCGACAACTTCGACAACTGGGCCCTTACGCCGGCCGGTCTCAAGGTCACCTTCGCCGAGTTCCAGGTTGGCGCGTACACGGACGGGATGCCCTCCGTCCTGATTCCGTGGTCGAGCCTCAAGAGCGTGATGCGACCGGACGGACCGGCCGCCCGTCTGGCGGGATTCCCGACGCCGACCTGATCCTGGCGAGGCGACCGGCTAGCCCGGGACGTCGTGGAGCCTCCGGCAGACTCGAGCCGCGCGCGGTAGACGTCGATCCGGTCGGTCTTCGCCAGCAGGCCGTCCAGCGTGCAGGCGGGTCCACCGGCCCCGCCGGCCTCACTCGTCCCGAGGGGCGCAGCGGCCCCGCCGCTCGCCCCGCCGGCCCCGCCGGCCCCGCCGCCCGCCCCGTCCCGGCTGCGTCGGTCGCGTTCGGCCGCTGGCTGCCTCGTAGGCCTCCGTTCGGCATCGCTCATGGCCGGTTGTCCAACCTCCGGGGCGCGGTCCCGGTGGCGCCGCGGGCATCGGCGCACGTGTCCTCCCGCTCAGCTTATCCCGTCGGCCGCAAGCTCGTGAACGCGCCCATTCGGGGAATCGGTCCTGGGAGTCTGGTGTCCTGACACCTCCTGCCCGGCCTCGTATCCTTTCCCCGACGGGAAGGCGCGAGCAGCCGGACCGACCTGGCGAACGGGAGGTCAGCATGGCGGCCGAGTACAACGCAACAGTGTCGGGTCGGGTGGAGGTGGCCCCCGGCCTGATCATCCTGCGGGTCGTCCCGGACAGGCTGCCGTTCGAGTTCAAGGCCGGCCAGTACGTCGTTCTGGGCGTCAAGGCCTCCGTGCTGCGTGTCGAAGAGGCGGAGGGCGAATCCGAGCCGAGCGTCGTGGCCGGGGCGCGAGTCGACTCGCCGCGCGTCGATTCGCGTCGCGCCGGAGCCGGGGCCGCGTCCGCGTTAGCCGCCGTCGCCGGCACGCCCGAGAGCCAGGCCGCCGTCGACGCCCAGGCCGCCGCCATCGCCGGCGCCGCCGCCGACCCCGATCGGATGATCCGCCGCGCCTATTCGATCGCGTCGGAGAGCCGCGCCGACGAGTACATCGAGTTCTACCTGACCCTGGTGCTGAGCGGCGAGCTGACGCCGCGACTCTTCAGCCTCAAGCTCCGCGATCGGGTGTACGTCGGGCCCAAGGCTGTCGGCGTCTTCACGCTCGACAAGGTCGCGCCGGGCAAGCACGTGCTGATGATCGGCACAGGCACCGGCCTGGCGCCCTACATGTCGATGCTGCGCAGCGAGCTCGTCTGCAACGGGCCGCGGAAGTTTGTCGTGGTCCACGGCGCGCGCTTCTCGTGGGACCTCGGCTATCGGACGGAGCTGACCGGCCTGGCCCGACATTGCCGCAACTTCCACTACCTGCCGGTGATCACGCGACCGGCCGAAGATGTCACCTGGCGGGGCCGGAGCGGCTATCTCCAGAACGTCATCGCCTCGAACGCGATCGAGGAGGAGACGGGCCTGCCGCTGACGCCGGACAACTTCGACATCTTCCTGTGCGGCAACCCCGGCATGATCGAGACCGTCATCGCCTGGGCGGCGGCCCGCGGCTTCGTCCGCGACAAGGGCCACGATATCGGCACGCTCCACACCGAGGAGTACTGGTAGGGCGAGCGGCGATCGCAGGCGGCCCCGGTTGACACCGAAGTGCATGTGCCCGTAGACTCCGCGCCACATCGGGAATACGGGCGATGATCGGGACGAGTACCTCCCGGTTGCCGGCACAGAGACCCAGCGGCTGGTGGAAGCTGGGGCGGCGACAGGAGCGAATGGCCCCGTGAGCCACCGGACCAAACCGCGAGCTTCCAGGGCTCGCCAGTAGGCTCCGGCGCAGAGCGCCAGCGATACAGGGCAGCACCGATCGGCAGGAGTCGCGCACAGGACCCAGCGCGAGAGCCCGACCCGTCGGCCAAGAGAGCGGCATCGCCGAATGTGGGTGGCACCGCGGAAGGATCGACCTTTCGTCCCTGGACGGAAGGTCGTTTTGATTCCCCGCCACTCTCCGGGGGCCGACCGCCGGGACCATGAGGTGCCCGACGCCAGGCCCTCGGGAAGCGGGCAGAGGGGACGAAGGCGCGGGCCCCGCCGCCGCGACAGGCGGACGGACGCCACAACGGAGAAAGGCAACAGGCGATACCGATGGCACTCACAGATCCGCTCAGTCTTCGCGAGGTCCGGCAGCTGTCCGGCTCGGCCGACACGATCCTGCTGACGGCCACCCGAAACGCCGACCTCGAAACCCCGATCGGCGCCTTCATGCGCTTCGACGACGGGGGCCCGGCCTTCTTGCTCGAGTCCGTCGAGGGCGGCGAACGGCTGGGCCGCTACTCCTTCATGGGCGTGGGCCCGCGGCGACTCCTGACCGTGCGCGACGGCTGGGCCACGATCCAGACGCGCCCGGTCGGAGTGACCGATTACTCGCCGGACCTTCCGATCGAGACGCTGTCGGTGCCCGACCCACTGACGGCGCTTCGGCAGTTCCTGCCGAAGAGGCGGATCCTCCCCGGCGAAGGCATCCCGCGGTTCCCGGGCGGGGCGGTGGGCGCGCTCGCCTACGACGCCGTCTCCACGTTCGAGCCCACGGTGCCGCTGCCGGCACGCGATCCTATCGGCACCCCGATGGCCGCTTTCCAGGAGACGGACCTGGTCCTGGTCTTCGACCATCTGACGCACACGCTCTCCGCCGTCGCTTCGCTGCACACCGAAGCCCCGGACCTCGAGGGCCGCTACGCCATCGCCGAGCGGGCCGTCTTCGAGGCCCTGGAGCGGACAGGGAGGCCCACGGATCTCGAGTTGGCGAGCCTGACCCGGCGGGGCCGGCGTGATGCGATGGAGACGGAGGAGGCGGATGACGGTGCGGCTGACGCCGCCCAAAGGACGGCCTCTGCCCGGCCTGGCGACGGTGCCGGCCTGGGCGAGGGCCGCGCTGCCCCAGGCGGCGCGGATGGACCGGGCGGCCAGAGCGGAAGAGGCGGCCCCGGCGTTCGGCAGATCGAAGTCAGCCTGGAGCGCGGCGAATACGAAGCCGCCGTTCGATCGGCCAAGGAGGCCATCGCCGCGGGCGAGGCGATCCAGATAGTCGTCGCACGGCGCCAGACGTTCGAGCGGCCGGTCATCGCCGGCGAGCCGCTCGACGCCGTGGCGCTGTATCGCTCTCTGCGCCGCATCAACCCCAGCCCTTATCTCTTCTTCGTGCGGATGCCGGAGTTCTCCGTCGTCGGGGCGAGCCCGGAGTTGCTGGTTCGGGTCGAGGGCGACCGCATGACCACGCACCCGATCGCCGGGACGCGGCCGCGCGGAGCGACCCCAGCCGAGGACGCGCAGCTCGCCTATGCCCTGGAACGCGACCCCAAGGAGCGGGCCGAGCACGTGATGCTCGTCGACCTGGGCCGCAACGACCTGGGCCGCGTGGCCAGCCCGGGCACCGTGGTCGTTACCAAGTACATGGAAGTGGAGCGCTACAGCCACGTGCTCCATCTCGTAAGCCACGTGGAAGCGCGCCTGAAGCCCGGCTGCGATGCCCTCGACGCGCTGCGCAGCATCTTCCCGGCCGGGACGCTGTCGGGCGCACCGAAGGTTCGGGCGATGCAGCTCATCGCGGAGGCGGAGAAGGAGCGGCGCGGGTTGTACGGCGGGGCCGTGGGCTACCTCGGCTACGACGGCAACCTCGACACCGCCATCACGATCCGCTCGGCGGTGCTCAAGGACGATCTGATCCACCTCACCGTCGGCGCGGGGATCGTCGCCCGGTCGGTCCCGGAGCGAGAGTTCGAGGAGACCGAGCACAAGGCCGGGGCGATTCGCGGGGCGCTCGAGATGGCCGTTGCCGAGGCCTCGAGCCAGGCGGGGAGTGGCACGACAACGTCCCGTGGCGGCGCCGCCCGCCAGCCCGTGGCCGCAGCGGCGCGACAGGAGGCTTCCCGATGATCCTCATGATCGACAACTACGACTCGTTCACCTTCAACCTCGTCCAGGCTCTCGAGGCGGCCGGCGCAACCGTGCGCGTGCTGCGCAACGACGCCATCGACCGCGCCGGCCTGGAGGCCATAGCCGACGACCCGGCGGCCGATCTGCGCGGCATCGTCGTCTCGCCCGGCCCCGGAGACCCCGACTCCGCCGGCGTCTCGATGGATGCGATCCGCGTCGCTCTCGAGCGCAAGATCCCGCTGCTGGGCGTGTGCCTCGGAATGCAGTCGATGGGCGCCGCCCTCGGGGCGACCATCCGCCGCGCCCCGACGCTCGTCCACGGCGAGGCATCGAGCGTCCGCCACGACGGCAAGGGGCTGCTCGCGGGGATGCCCAGCCCGTTCATGGCCGCCCGGTATCACTCCCTCAGTGTGGCCCCGGAGACACTCCCGCCCGACGTGATCGTCACGGCCCGGACCGAGGAGGACTACGTGATCATGGGCATTCGCCACCTCAACGCCCCGATCGAGGGCGTGCAGTTCCACCCGGAGTCGGTCCTGACCCCCGAGGGGCCGCATCTGCTGGCCAATTTCCTGCGGCTCGCCGGCGAAGGCGAGGCCGCGCTCCTGGACCAGGCCAGCGGCTCGTTCGCCCTGGCCGGGTTCGGCGGGGAGCACGGAGCGGCCGCGGAGCACGGAGCGGCCGAGCGGGACAATGAAACAGCCGACGCGACAGTGGCGGCCGTCGCGGGCCGCGTGGAGATGGTTCGATGAGCGAAGTCGTAAGGGCGGCTCTGGCCGCGGTCGTCGAGGGCAAGCGCCTATCCATGGACGAGGCCCGAGAGGCGATGGGATCGGTGATGGACGGCGCGGCGACGCCGGCCCAGCTGGCGGCGTTGCTCGTCGCCCTGCGGATGCGCGGCGAGACGGTCGAGGAGCTGGCCGGCTTCGCGGCGGCGATGCGCGACCGCGCGCTGCGAGTGGTCGCGCCGGAAGGTGCCGTCGACACCTGCGGTACCGGCGGAGACGCCAGCAACACCTTCAACATCTCCACGGCCGCGGCGCTGGTCGTGGCTTCGGCCGGGGTGCCGGTCGCGAAGCACGGCAACCGGGCTGTCACCTCGAAGTCGGGCTCGGCCGATGTCCTGGAAGCGCTCGGGATCCAGACCGATCTCGGGGCCGATGAGGCGGCCCGGGCGCTGCGCGAGGACGGTTTCGCGTTCCTCTTTGCCCCGGGTTTCCACCCGGCCATGAAATACGCCGGCCCCACACGCCGCGAGATCGGCGTGCGGACGGCGTTCAACCTGATCGGCCCACTCACGAATCCCGCCGGCGCGCGGCGGCAGGTGGTGGGGGTTGGCGATCCTGCCGCCGCGCCCCGCATCGCCGAAGTGCTGCGGCTGCTCGGCGCCGAGCGGGCGCTCGTGGTCCTCGGCGCCGGCCTGGACGAGCTGCCGCTCGACGGGTCGGGCGTCCTCTACGACGTCACTCCCGCCGGCGTTACGCGGCGCGAAGTCGTGGCCGCGGATCTGGGTCTGGCGGCTGCCCCCACTTCTGCGCTGGCGGGCGGCACTCCGTCCGAGAACGCCGCGACGATCGAGTCGATCCTGGGTGGGGCGAGCGGCCCCGGACGTGACGTGGTGCTGCTCAACGCCGCGGCCGCTTTCCTGGCCGCGGGGCGGGCCACGGACCTGCAAGACGGAATCCCGATAGCGGCCGAGGCGATCGATTGCGGCGCGGCCACTCGACTGCTGGGGCGGCTGCGCGCCGCGAAAGCGGCCGGCGACGCGGTGAAGGCCGCTGCTGAGGCGGCTGCGGCCGCGGCCGCGCAGAGCCTGGAGGCGACGCCGGCATGACGATCCTCGCCAGCACGCCGCGCCGCGCCGCGCCGCGCCAGAGCCGCTCCACGGCCAGCTCGTCCCGGGCCGGGGTCGTGGCCGACATCGCAGCCCTGCGCCTCGCCGACGTCCGCGCCGAGCTCGACGGGCGGAGCTACCGCTCTCTCGCCGACGAGGCTGCGGCCTGCTCCGCCGCTCCGGGCGGCGCCGTCCGGCCCGTGGCCGAGCGGCTTGCCGCGCCCGGCCTGCATCTCATCGCCGAGGTCAAGCGCCTCTCGCCCTCGGCCGGGGCCATTGCCGCCGACGCCGATCCGGTCGCCCTCGCCCGCGCCTACGAATCCGGAGGAGCGACCGCTATCTCCGTGCTGTGCGAGCCGCACTGGTTCGGCGGCTCGGTGGCGGACCTGCGTGCCGTCCGGGCGGCCGTCACCCTCCCGATCCTCGCCAAAGAGTTCGTCGTCGACGAGCGTCAGCTGCCCGTTCTGCGCTCGGCCGGCGCCGACATCGTGCTGCTCCTGGCGTGCGTCCTCCCGGCCCACAGGCTGGCTCGGTTCGCCGGTCTCGCCCGCGAACTCGGCCTGGAGCCGCTGGTCGAGGTCCACGACGAGCGCGAGCTCGAGGCCGCCCTCGCGACCGATGCCCGCCTCATCGGCCTGAACAACCGCAATCTCCGCACTCTCACGGTCGACCCCGAGCACTGTTTGCGCCTGCGACCGCTCGTGCCGGACGACCGACTGGTGGTCGGCGAATCGGGCGTGAGCGAGCCCCGGACGCTGGTCTGCTGGCGGGCGGTCGGGCTTGACGCCGCCCTCATCGGGGAGGCGCTGATGCGCTCGGCCGAGCCCGCCGCTGCGGCTCGTGCCTTCGTGGCCGCGGGTTCCGTGCCACACGACGTGGCTGCGGAAGCGCGGCTGCCCCTGGTCAAGATCTGCGGCGTCACGGATTCCGAGGGGGTCCTGTCGGCGCTCCGTTCCGGCGCCGATGCCATCGGCTTCAACTTCGTTCCCGGCACGCCCCGGTGCCTGACCCTGGCCGAGGCCTCGTGGCTGGCGACGCTGGTCCGTGCCGCCTCGCCCGCCGGCAGGCGACCCCGGATCGTGGCCGTCACCGCCGACGCCGCCCCGGCGGAGATACGGGCCGCCATCGAGGCCATCGACGCAGACGCGGTCCAGCTGTCCGGCGACGAGCCCGTCGAGGCGATCGCCTTCGTCGGGCGCCCCGTCTGGAAGGTGCTCCATCTCCCGTCGGTTGCGCTGAGCGCGGCCGCGGGCGAGCCCGCGGCCGGTACTGCCGCAGGCGCGGCGGCCGGCCCCGCGGACGCCGGCTCGGTGGCCGCAAAGGCAATCGAGGCAGGCGGGGCGTACCTCGCCGCCGGCACCGAACGCCTCATTCTCGATGCCGCCGGAGGCCCGTTCGCCGGTGGCACCGGCCGGCTCATCGATCGGGGCGTGGCCGCGGCCGTGGCCCGCGAGCTGCCCGTGATCCTGGCCGGAGGCCTCGAGCCGTCGAACGTGGCGGAGGCCGTCCTGGCAGTGCCCGCGATCGGCGTCGACGTCAGCTCCGGAGTGGACGAGAACAGCTCGACCGGTCGGTCGCGCGCGCCCCGCGCCCCTGGTTCGCGGCCGCGAAAAGATCCGCTCCGAGTGGCGCTGTTCGTCAAGCGCGCCCGCGCCGCGCGCTTCGACCGCCCGCACGTCCGGGTCCGGCCGACGCCGGTGCCCGAGGCCCTGCTCGAACCCGACGAGCACGGCAAGTGGGGCCTCGATCGCGACTTCGGCGGTCGGTACGTGCCCGAGACCCTTGTCGCCGCGCTGGATCAGCTCGAGGCGGCCTGGGCCACGACCCGCCACGACCCGCGTTTCTGGGCCGAGCTGCGCGAGCTGCAGTTCCACTACGGCGGCCGGCCCACGCCCATCTACCGGGCCGATCGTCTCGGGTCGGAAGTGCTGGAGGCGGCGCGCCGGCTGGCGGGCGAGCACGCCGATCGGCTGCCCGACCGAATCCGGCTCTACCTCAAGCGCGAGGACCTCAACCACACGGGCGCCCACAAGCTCAACAACGCCCTGGGCCAGGTTCTGCTCACGCGCCGGCTGGGCAAGAGCCGTGTCATCGCCGAAACCGGGGCGGGCATGCACGGCGTGGCGACGGCCACGGCCTGCGCCCTGCTCGAGATCCCATGCGTCGTCCACATGGGCGTGGAGGACATCAGGCGCCAGGCCCCGAACGTGCTGCGGATGGAGGCTCTGGGCGCGGAAGTTCGGCCGGTCCACGGCGGGTCGGGGACACTCAAGGACGCCGTGAGCGAGGCCCTGCGCGACTGGGTCACCAACGTCGAGACCTCGCACTACTGCCTGGGCTCGACCATGGGCCCGCACCCGTACCCGATGATCGTGCGCGACTTCCAGCGCGTCATCGGCGACGAGGCGGCGGCGCAGCTCTACGAGGTCGAAGGGCGGCTGCCCGACATGGCGATCGCATGCGTCGGAGGCGGCTCGAACGCCCTCGGCCTGCTCAATCGGTTCATCGGCGAGCCGGGCGTCCGGCTGGCGGTGGCTGAGGCGGCGGGGGAGGGGATCGCGACCGGGCGGCACGCGGCGGCGCTCCTGGGCGGCACGCCGGGGATCCTCCACGGCTCGCGTTCCTATATGCTCCAGGACCCCGACGGCCAGGTCATCGAGGCGGTCTCGATCTCCGCCGGGCTGGACTACCCGGGGATCGGCCCGCAGCTCGCGGCGCTGATGGCCGCCGGCCGGCTGATCGTTTCGTCCGCGACCGATTCGGAGGCCATCGAGGCGGTCCGGCAGGTCGCCCGAACCGAAGGGATCCTGGCCGCGGTGGAATCCGCGCACGCCGTGGCGGCCCTGCCCGAGGTGCTGGCGCGCGTGGCGGTGGCGGAGGCCAAGGGCACGAGGGGCGGCGGACCGATGCCGCGAGAGGCCGTCGTAGTGCTGGGGCTCTCCGGGCGCGGCGACAAGGACCTCGCCGCCCTCGGCTTGAAGGAGGTGGGGCGATGAGCGCCGTGCCCATCGCGAACCGTGCCGCGGCCACGGCGGCCACGCCCTTGGGCACCAACGACACGCCCGGAGCGCGGCGCATCGCCGCCGCGTTCGGGCGCGCCGCGGCCGGGAACCGCGCGGCCCTGATCCCGTACGTCGTGGCCGGCTATCCCGACCACGAGACCTCGCTTGCGGCGGCGCTGGCGGCCGCCGATGCGGGCGCGGACCTGCTCGAGGTGGGATTGCCGTATTCCGATCCCCTCGCCGACGGAGCCACTCTCCAGCGGGCTACCTCGGCCGCGTTGCGGGCCGGAGCGACGCTCGAGCGGTCGGTGGCATTGTTGCGCTTCATCTCCGCTGCCCGGCCGGAGTTGCCGCTCGTCCCGATGTGCTACGCCAACCAGATCCTGGGCGGCGGCGACGGCCGGGCCGTGGCCTCCCGGCTGGCGGAGGCCGGCGCCGCCGGCGTCATCGTCGCGGACATGACCCCGGACGAAGGGGAGCGGTTCGAGGCCGTGGCTCGGGAGGTGGGCCTGGCGGTCGTCTATCTCATCGCGCCCACGACCACACCCGGGCGGAGGGTCGCCGTTGCCCGGCGTTCGGGCGGGTTCCTGTACTGCGTGTCACTCGTAGGCGTGACCGGCGCGCGGGCATCGCTGCCGCCTTCGGTTCGGGGCCTGGTGGCGGCGGCAAAGGCCGAGTCGCCGGTCCCGGTCGCCGTCGGCTTCGGCGTGAGCCGGCCCGCCCACGTCCGAAAGCTTGTTCGGGCCGGCGCCGACGGCGTCATCGTGGCCTCGGCCCTGGTCGACGCCCTCGGCCCCGATGGCCGCGACGTCCCGGCCCTCGCCCGCCTCGTCGGGGAGCTGCGAGGCGCCACTGCTCGTTTGTGAATGTCCGATGGGCACCGCAAGCGAGGACGGGCACAATGTCGGCAGCCGAGCGCATCACTCGACCGGCCAGGCTGCCGTCTCAGCCGCGTTCGGCGGGAGGAGCATCATCACCAGGGGATCGCATGTACTCGAGGGATGAGCCCAGGGCAAGGCAGTGGTTGTTCGGACGCTTCGCTCTTGTCCTGTTAGTTGGGGCAAGTCTGGTCGCCTGTACGACGGCAACGGCGACGCCTGGCGACTCCCAATCTCCCCAACCGTCGGTGCTGTCGAGCTCGTCATCTGTGGCGAGTGCATCCGGGACGCCAGGCGTGTCAGCGACCCCGATCGCCACCGCGACGCCGCAACTCCCGACCCTCGGGCCGTTGCCGTCGGGGGACTGGGTCTCTGTCCATTGGACGAGAGTGCCCATGAACTCGCTCAGCCTGCCGACACCCGCGCCCGACGGCAACGGCTGGACAGTCGTTGGGCGGAGCCGGGGCTGGCTGGCGTTCCAGGAAACGTCCGAGGACGATTCTCCCGACGGTCAGTCTGAGATCGCGACCATCGATACATCCCATTCTGCCGACGGTTTGCGCTGGAAGGCCGGCGGGCAGATCAAGTGGGACGGCTCGGGCATAGATGTCATGAACCTGGTCGAGGGCCCGTCTGGGCTGCTGGCTTACGACTTTGAAGGAACGGTGTGCGGAAGCGTTAGCGGTTTTGACTTGCCGGTCGCGATGTCTGCCGACGGGATCAGCTGGAAGTCGATTGACGACCCTGCGGCCTTTGCCCAGGGTGGCATACAGAACATCAGTGGCGGTTCGGCGGGCTACATCGCCACGGGATTGGCCGGTGTCTGGACTTCGACCGACGGCATGTCCTGGCGCCACGCAGCCCTTACTGGAAAGGCGTTCAAGGGTCTCGATGGGATCGAGAACGGCGTTGCGTTTGCCGACGGTTACGTCATTGCAGGCCAGACTTATGGTCCGGAGACGGGGGGTTGCGGCGAAGGGCCAACTTTGCTGACGCCATCCTTGTGGTGGTCAGCCGACGGCGGCGCATGGACTCGCGACACGCTGTCCGGCGCCATCCCAGGAGCTGAAGCGTGGATGGATGTCTATCGCCTGAACGATCACCTGCTGTTGGCGGGCGAGTCGAATCCAGGCGGCTCGGGGGCGAGCTGGGCATCTTCCGACGGGCGTACGCGTGGAAATCGATCCTGACCGTGGACATGAGCGGCGATGACGAGCTTCTCTCCAACGGCCAGCAGACTCTGATCCTCTCGGAAGACGCGAGCGAAACGACGATCTACGGGTTCCGGGACGACTTGACCGTATATGAACTCGCGCAGTCCGGCGACATACCAGATCCGGACGACTTGTTTGAGTGGACGACATTCGGCCCAACGGGTCTGCTCACCATGGACGACCAGGGCAACACGTATGTCGGAGTTCCCGTCGCGGGCTGAGTTGGAGGCTGCGATCCGTCTGCCGTCTTCAGCGGGTGCCAGTCCGCAGCACAGATTGCTCGGCGGGGGCACACCCCGCCGCAGGGATCGGGTTTCTGCAGAATTCACGCAGCACGGGCGTTATGCGAGGGCCGGGGGCGCGGGGCGGTTCGGCGGCCGCCGAGAACGAACTCTCGAGGCCCCAAGAGGCGGTCGTGGGCCTGCGGCCGGCCCGTCCGAAGGCTGTCTTGAGCGTATAGCTGCCGTCCCGTGAGCCCCGAAGCCGGACGCAGATTCGAGACGCGCGGCATGGGCTTGCATAGCGTTCATGGGGCGGGAGTCTTGCAGAAACAGGCGGCCCCGGGTGATCGTGGCTCCGGCTCGGCGGGCGGATGGTCGGCAGGGGGCCGGCGAAGCTACGCGGCGGCCCGCCGATTACGCCGTTTGGTGTCGGAGGGCCGGCTGCCCGCGCCACGGCTGCTCGCGCCACGCTTGCCCGCGCCATGATCGACCGGGCCGCCGTCGGCCCCGCCGGCCTCGCCGATCACATCGGTTTGGAGCAACTCCTCCCAGGCCGCGGGCTCCAGCGGTTTGGCGAAGTAGAAGCCCTGGCCGAATTCGCAGCCCAGCGACCGCAGCATCTCCGCCTGCTCATCGACTTCGATCCCCTCGGCGACCGTGTCGATCTGCATCGCCCGACCCAGGTCGATGATGCTCCGGGCGATCGCCGACTCGACCCCGCCGGTCGCCACGTCGTCGGCGAACGACTTGTCGATCTTGACGATGTCGATCGGGAAGCGACGCAGATGGCTCAGCGACGAGTAGCCGGAGCCGAAGTCGTCCAACGCCACCCGCACGCCCAGGTCGCGGATGTGTCCCAGGGCCGTGGCGGCAACCACCGGGTCCGCCATCAGGACCGTCTCCGTCACCTCCAGGACGAGCCAGCTCGCCCGGATCCCCGACTCGTCCACGGCCGCCGCCACCTCGTCCGCGATGGCGTCGCGCACCAGTTGCCGCGACGACAGGTTGACGTTCATGACGAACGGTTCGCCGCCGCCGCGGAGGCGCTGCCATTCCGCCAGCTGGCGACAGGCCTGCCGCAGGATCCAGCCGCCGAGCGGAACGATCAGGCCCGTCTCCTCCGCCAGCGGAATGAACTCCATCGGAGGCACCAGGCCGCGCGTCGGATGCTGCCAGCGAACCAGGGCCTCAGCCCCGATCACCTCGCCCGTCTCGAGCTTCACGATCGGCTGGTAGTGGATCACGAATTCGCGTCGGTCGATGGCGCGGCGGAGCTCGGCCTCCAGGCCCAGGCGAGCCACGACCTCGTCGTGCATTCGGGCCTCGAAGATCTCGAAGCGGGCCTTGCCCTTCGTCTTGGCCGTGTACATCGCCACGTCGGCGTTGCGCAGCAGCTCGGTGGTCGTGTCGCCCGGCTCGCGCGTCGCGATTCCGATGCTGGCGCTGATGTAGACCTCCTGGCCCATGACCCAGAACGGCACTCCGAGCGTGGAGCGGATGCGCTCCGCGATGCGCGCCGAAGTGGTCACGTCGGCGTCCTCGAGCAGGACCGCGAACTCGTCGCCGCCCAGCCGCGCCGCCGTGTCCTCCGCGCGCAGAGTCGAGCGCAGCCGATGCGCCGTCTCGACCAGGACGTGATCGCCCGCGGCGTGCCCCAGGCTGTCGTTGATAGTCTTGAAGTTGTCCAGGTCGATGAACAGCACCGCCGCGTCGCCGGACTGGCGCCGCTCGAGGGCATGCTCGACGCGCTCGCGGAAGAGGCTTCGGTTGGCCAGGCGGGTCAGCGGATCGTGAAAGGCCTGGAACGTCAGCTTCTGCTCGAGGGCCTTGCGCTCCTGCAGGTCGCGGGTGTTGAGCACGACTCCGGGAGCGTCGCCGTCGAGCACGCCGCTGGTGGCCACGGTCTCGACGGGCAGCCACGTGCCGTCGCCCTGGCGGAGCCGCCACTCGACGCTGACGCGTTCGCCGGGCGAGCGTGCCGCCCGGTCCAGGAGCCCCTCGATGGCGCCGGCGTCCTCCGGATGGGCAAGGTCGGTCAGGCGGGCGCCGAGGAGCCGGCCGTCGTCGGACCCAAGCAGACGCTCCACGGATGGGCTCACGTAATCGATCCTGCGGGAGGCGTCGACCGCCATGATCAGATCGGATGAATTCATGACCAGCCAGCCGAACCGGGCCTCGGACTTGCGACGGGCCCGATCGATCTCCACCACCTGGCGGACCGTCACCAGCTGGCGGACGACCACCAGACCGGCCAGCACGACAGCGACCGCGGCAACGGCCGGGTAGTGCGCGCCGACGCTCAGCGCCAGCACGGCGAGGGTTGCGGCCAGCACGAGAAGATCCAGCTTGGGCGCAATCCGGCGGCCCAGCCCGCGCACCTGGCGGGGGTGGAACCGAGGCCGCGCCCAGACCGAATGGGGGACCCGCTCGGGAGTATGGGTATCAGGCATCCTCCAAGGTGTCGGACGGCAGATGCCAATTCCTTATCGGGGTGACCCGGAAGTTCTCGCGACGGCGATCATCCGCGCTGGCTACGGGCGGTCGCCGCCGCCCGGCCTCCTCAAGAGCCGCGAGAGCCGGCCCGGCAGGAGCCGGCTGGCAACCGCGAGGACGACCGCCACGACGAAGACGCCCAACAGCGCGGCGACGGTGAAGCTGCGCAGCCTGCCCTTCTGGGGCTCGATCTCAGCCATTCGAATCCCCTTCCGGCCCGATGCCTTCGAGTTCCTCGAGACGCTTGATAGTGTCGATCAGCTGGCGGTAGAACGCCAGTAGCGCGTCCTGCGGGATCGGGCCGTCGTTCGCCATGGCCACTCGGACGAGCACCTCGCGCTCGCGCTCGGAATCCGCGACTGGCCGGCCGCTGCGGACCTTCGCCCGCCCCGCCTCCAGGCCGAGCCGCGCTCGACGGTTGAGCAGCCCGACGATCTGGACGTCCAGCCGGTCGATCTGAGATCGCAGCGCGTCGAGCTCGCCCGGCTCGGCGGGATCCTTCGATCCCTTCGATCCGTCACTCATCGCTGCCGGTCCCCGCCTTCTCGTCCGTGTTGGGGATCGTGGCCAGGCGATGGGCGATGAACTGCAGCGCCGCGGTGTAGCCGGCCGCGCCCCGACCCACGATCCGTTCCGCGGCGATGTCGTGCAGGAAGTTGACGTGCCGGAACGGCTCGCGCTTGGACGGGTCGGAGAGGTGGACCTCGACGAACGGCCGGCCGATCCCGAGCAGGGCGTCGCGCAGAGAGACGCTGGTGTGGGTGAGCCCTCCGGCGTTCACGATCGCCCAATCGAAGTCGCGCTGCTGAAGGCGGTCGATGAGAGCGCCTTCGTGGTTCGACTGGAAGGTTTCGACAGTCAGGCCGAGCTCGGCGCCACGTCGAACCAGCCGCTCCTCGATCTCGGCCAGCGTCGTGCTGCCGTATATCTCCGGCTCGCGCGCGCCGAGCAGGTTCAGGTTCGGGCCGTTGAGCACGAGGACGCGAGTCATGGTCGAACCGAAACCTCCGCGGGGGTTGCGACGGCGGCGTTGATGGGCGAGAGTCGAAGGCCCGCCGCGAGGCCCGCCGCCACCGCCTCGGCAGGCACGTCCGAGCGGACGATGACGCCCGTCGCCGTCGGCAGGACCCAGCTCAGGCGGCCGAGAGCGTGCTTCTTGTCCGTGGCCATGTGCTCTGCGACGGACTCCGGCGAAACCGGCGGCGGCGTAAGGCCCAGCCCAAGCCGATCCAGCAGGGCGTTGACCCGCCCGGCGCGCTCGGGGGGCACGATGTCGAGCGCCCGGGCAATGGCGAGTGCACCTCGCAGGCCGTAAGCCACCGCCTCGCCGTGGAGAATCTTGCTATAGCCCGCGGCCGCTTCGATGCCGTGGCCGATGGTGTGGCCCAGATTGAGCGTCATCCGCAGGCCCGACTCGCGCTCGTCCGCGGTGACAACCTCGACCTTGGCCCAGGCGCAGCGCTCGACCAGTTCGGCCAGGCCGCCCGACTCGAACGGCCGCCGATCGCCCTGCGCGATCGCCTCGCCGTCTTCCTCGATCAGCTCCAGCAGGCGCTCGTCGCCCAGGACGCCCATCTTCACGGCCTCGCCCAGGGCGGCTCGGAGCTGTCTCGGCGGCAGCGTCGCCAGGAGCGACACGTCGGCTACGAATGCGACCGGCTGGTGGAAGGCGCCGACCAGGTTCTTGCCCTCGGGCAGGTCGACGGCCGTCTTCCCGCCCAGGGCCGCGTCGATCTGACCGACCAGCGTCGTCGGAACCTGGACGATCGGCACGCCGCGAAGGTACGAGGCGGCGACGAACCCGGCCGCGTCCGTGAGCGCCCCGCCGCCGATGGCGACCAGCGTTTCGCGGCGATCGACGTGGAGACGGGCGAGCTCGCGGCAGGCCTGCTCCACGACGCGGAGGCGCTTGGCATGCTCGCCGCGCGGCAGCAGCACGCGCTCGATCGGCCAGCCGTCCGCGGCCAGGGCGTCGGCGATCGCGGCGCCGGCGACTTCCCACGTCTTCGGATCGGCCACGAGGATGGCGCGGCGGGCATGCTGCCGGCGCAGCGCGCCGGAGATGGCCGAGGAGGCGATGCCGTGGCCTATCTCCACCCGACCGATCGCGGTCTCGGCGCGCATCAGGGTGACGGAATCGGCCGGGCCCTCGGCCATCTGGTGCTCGAGGACGCCGACGATGGCGTTGATCGGGGCCGTCGCGCCGATCTGCAGGGCGGGCGAATAGAACCGCTCGCGGGCGACCGCAAGCTCTCGAATGGCGACTGTGGGGTCGCGGCCGGAGATGAGCGGGCGGACGTTAGGGCTCCGTCCGATGCGGTGGCCCAGGGCCTCGGCGGGGCCGTCGAGCCAGACGGGGTAGCGGCCGCGATACAGCAGCCAGCGGTTGCGCGGGTCGATGACTGCGCCGCCGCCGGTGGCGATGACGCGGCGCAGCCGGGCGTCCGGGTCCGCCGGGCCGAGGGACAGGACGGCCTCGCGTTCGTAGCGCCGGAAGGCTTGCTCGCCCTCGTCGGCGAAGATGGCGGGCACGGGCCGGCCGACCCGGCGCTCGATCATGTCGTCGAGGTCGACGAAGGTGGCGCCGTGCCGCTGAGCGAGCCGCCTGCCCACGGCACTCTTGCCGCTGCCGGGCAGGCCGACGAGGACCAGGTCCACGGTCTACTCGCTCTCGGCCGGCGCCGCGCCGCCCGTGGCGCCAGTGCGCCGGTCCGCGCCACCGCGCCCGGCGATCCGGGCCAGGTAGTGAGCGGCGTTGTCCAGCAGCTCCGCCATCGAGTCGCCGCCGAACTTGTCCAGCACGAAGTCGGCGAGCGTGAGGCAGACCATGGCTTCGGCCACGACTCCGGCGGCCGGCACGACGCTGATGTCGCTGCGCTCGTAGTGGGCCTTCTCGACGGGCTCGCCGGTGATCAGATCCGCGGAGGGGAGCGGCCGCGGGAGCGTCGAGATCGGCTTCACCGCGCCCCGGATGACGATCGGCTGGCCGTTCGAGATGCCGCCCTCCAGGCCGCCGGCGTTGTTCGTGCCGCGCCGCCACCCACCGTCGGCGTCGCGGCCGTGGATCACGTCCTGGACCGCCGACCCGAAGAGCCGCGTCTGCGCGAAGCCAAGGCCGAACTCCACGCCCTTGACTATCGGGATGCTCATGACGGAGCCGGCCAGGGCGCCATCCAGGCGCCGATCCCAGTGGACGTGACTGCCGAGGCCTATCGGGACGCCCCGGGCCACGACCTCGAAGACGCCGCCGACGGTGTCGCTGGCCTCGCGGGCCTCGTCGACGCGGGCCACCATGCGCGTCTCCGCCTCGGGGTCGAGACAGCGCACCGGGCTCGCCTCCGCTTCCTCGCGCGTGCGAGTGGCGCGCGCGGGGTTCATCGCCGCTCCGCCGACCTCGACGGTGTGCGACCACACGTCGATGTCCAGGCTGGTGAGCAGCGCCCGCGCAACCGCTCCCGCCGCGACCCGGGCCGCCGTCTCGCGCGCCGAGGCTCGCTCGAGGACGTTTCGGACGTCGTCGAAGCGGTATTTCGTGGCCCCGGCCAGATCCGCGTGCCCGGCCCGCAGCCGCGTGATCGGGGCGGCGCGCTTGTCGCCCGCCTCAACGAGCCGGGCCAGCTCGGCGGCCTGCTCGTCCGTCAACGGCTCGACCGCCATCACCTGGGTCCAGTTCTCCCAGTCGCGATTGCGGATGAGCAGCAGGATCGGCGACCCGATCGTGAGGCCGTGGCGGACGCCGGCCAGAATCTCGGCCCGGTCCTGCTCGATGGAGGTGCTGCGCGCACCCCGGCCGTAGCCGCGCTGGCGCCGGGCCAGGTCGAGCGCGATCTGGTCCGCTGTCAGGGGCAGCCCGGCGGGAACGCCTTCCAGCGTGGCGGCAAGGGCAGGGCCGTGCGACTCCCCGGCGGTCAGGAAGCGGAGGCGGCCCACGTCCCGTCCCTCTCCCTACGAGCCGGCGGCCTGGCGGGTCTCGCCGGCCGGTCCGAAGTCGATCGGCATCTGGCGAAGGCCCTGTTCACGGGCGCGATCCAGCTCCGCCTGCATGACGTCGAGCGGGGCTGCCTTGCCGGTCCACAGCTCGAATGAACGCGCGCCCTGCTGGAGCAGCATGTGCTCGCCGTTCTGCGTGGTGCAGCGCGCCGCCGCGGCATCCCGAAGGAGCTGCGACTGGGGCGGGTTGTAGACCAGGTCCATGACCAGCAGATCGGACGGCAGGAGCTCGGCCGGGATCGGCGTCTCGGTCGGGACCGTGCCGATGGAAGTGGCGTTGACCAGCAGCTTCGTCTTCGCCAACTCCGCTTCGAGGACCGAATTGTGCCAGGGCATCGCCCGCAGATCCATGTGCGAGGCGCTCCGGCCGAAATGCCGAACCATCCCCTCGGCGCGGTGGAGGTGGCGATTGAAGACCACGACGCGCTGGAATCCCTCGGTGATGAGGGCGTACACGACCGCTCGGGCGGCGCCGCCGGCGCCGAGGACGATGGCGTGCCGCGGCATCTTCTGGCGACCCACAATCTTGTCGAGGGCCGACTTGAACCCGGCCACGTCCGTGTTGTGGCCGATGAGCTTCTTGCCGTCGCGGGCGATCACGTTGACGGCCCCGATGGCCTGCGCCTCCTCGCTGAGCTTGTCCACGAGCGGCACGACGTGCTCTTTGTGAGGGATCGTGATGTTCGCCCCCAGGAAGTCGTCGCCGCGCAGCTCGGCAATTGCGTCGGCAAGGTCGAGCGGCCGGCGGTCCCACAGCTCGTACCGGGCGTCAATTTCGAGGGCATCGAAGGCAGCCTGCTGCATCCCGCCCGAGAACGAGTGGGCGACCGGGTGGCCGATCAGGACGACGCGGTTGGTCATGCTCTCAGCCTTTCGAGTTCGGGGAAGAAGCTCGGGTACGAGACGGCCGCGCTCTCCGCCAGGTCGATGGTCGTCGCTCCCCGGGCGATGAGTCCGGCCACGGCGAAGGTCATCGCCAGCCGGTGATCGTCGAGCGTTTCCGTGGCGGCACCGGCCAGCGGCGTGGGGCCGGTGATGGTGATGTCGTCACCGCTGACGACGATCCGCGCTCCCAGGGCGGTAAGGCCGGCGGCGATGCCCGCGATGCGGTCGGATTCCTTGTTTCGAAGCTCCCCGGCGCCGCGGATCGTTGTCCGGCCGCGCGCCTGGGTGGCGGCCAGGCAGAGGATCGGGATCTCGTCGATGGCAGCGGCCACCTCTGCCGGCCCCAGATCGATGGCCGTAAGCTCGCTCGATCGGACCGTGAGATCGGCCAGCGGCTCGCCGATGTCGCCGGAGGGTTCGCCGACCGCCGTCTCCTCGATTCGAGCGCCCATTCGGACCAGGAAGTCGATCGCCGCCCGACGGGTAGGGTTTACACCCACGCCGCGGAGCGTCAGGGCCGCGTCCGGATGGATCGCCCCGGCGACGAGCCAGAAGGCCGCGGCCGAGGGATCGGCCGGGACGCGCTCGTCGAGCGGGGAAAGCCACGCTCCACCCTCCAGCGTCCAGGCCACGGGTCCGCCTCCAGACTCATTCTCAGACACGCGCCGGACCTCGACGCCGCGCGAACGAAGCATCCGCTCGGTGTGGTCCCGCGTGGCAACAGCCTCGCGCACCGTCGTCCGCCCCTGGGCGCGCAGGCCCGCCAGCAGGATCGCCGACTTGACCTGGGCGCTCGGTACGCGGGTCTCAAAATCGATCGCCCGCAGCTGCGAGCGACCGATGACGACCAGCGGTGGAAGGGAATCGGATCGACGTGCGCGCAAGTCTGCGCCCATCGAGCGCAGTGGCTCGATGATACGGGCCACCGGACGGCTCCGCAATGAAGCGTCGCCGTCCAGGACGGAGAAGAAGGGCAGTCCCGCGAGCACTCCGGAGCACACTCGCAGGCTCGTCCCGGAGTTGCGGCAGTCGAGCACGCCGTCGGCTTCATGGAGGCCTTCCACGCCCGGAGAGGCCACGGCGTAGTCGACGTTCAGACCGTCCTCGCGGACCCGCTTCACGCTCGCCCCGAGCGCGGCGACGATTCCGGCCGTGGCCTGGACGTCACGCCCATCGCCCGCCCCGTCGATCAGACTCCGCCCCTCGGCGAGCGCGGCCATGATCAGCGCCCGATGTGAGATCGACTTGTCTCCGGGCAGCCGGGGCTCGCCGCGCAGACGCGCGGCAGGCTGGACAGAGCGGGACTGCTCCCGGCGGAGCGGCGGCGTTCCCATGAGGTCAGTGCTTGCTGACGCCGTCGACGCGGACGGGACCGGTCATGGCGAAGGGATCCTTGATGAGGGTCCGAACCTCCTCGTGGATCTTCTTGACCGCGCTCGCCATGTCCGCGAACTGTTCGAATGTCAGCGACTGCTCGCCGTCGGACAGAGCCTCATCCGGGTTGGGATGAACCTCGACCATGATTCCGTCCGCACCGGCGGCCACCGCGGCCATCGCCATCGGCCGTACCAGCCAGCGCTTCCCGGTGGCGTGGGATGGGTCGACGATGACCGGCAAGTGCGTCAGGTGGTGCAGGAGCGGCACGGCCGTCAGGTCGAGCGTGTTGCGCGTGTATGTCTCGAATGTTCGGATGCCACGCTCGCACAGGATGACGTTGGGCTGGCCGGACGAGACGATGTACTCGGCGGCCATCAGCCACTCCTCGATCGTCGCCCCGTAGCCGCGCTTGAGCATGACCGGCTTGCCGGCCTTGCCCACGGCCGTCAGCAGGGAGTAGTTCTGCATGTTGCGGGTGCCCACCTGGAGGATGTCCGCGTGCCTGGCCACGATCTCGACCTGGCCCGGCTCCATCACCTCGGTGATCGTCGGCAGGCCCGCTTCCTGGCCGGCTTCCGCCAGGTACTTCAGGCCCTCGATTCCCAGGCCCTGGAAGGCGTAGGGGCTGGTGCGCGGCTTGAACGCACCGCCACGCAAGATCGTGGCCCCGGCCGCGGCCACGGCTCTGGCGGTCGCGATCATCATGTCGCGGTTCTCGACCGAGCACGGGCCGGCCATGATCGTGAGCGTGCCGTTGCCGATTCTGGCGCCCGGGACTTCGATGATCGTGTCCTCGGGATGGGATTCCCGAGAGGCCAGCTTGTAGGGGCGGCTGATGGGCGTTATCGATTCGACGCCGGGCATCAGGTTCAGCTTGCTCATCAAATGGTCCCTCTGCGGTCCCACGTCGCCCAGAACGGCGATCACAACTCGCTGCGTGCCGTAGTTGTCATGCGGTGTCAGCCCGGCGGCCTTGACGAGGTCGCGGACGTCATTTGCCTGTTGTTCGGTTGCCCCTACGGACATCACTACGATCATGTGGCGGTCCTCCTCGTGGGGGCCTGCCCGCGGGGTCCTGGTCGGGCAACAAAAAAGCAGAGGCGCTGCCTCTGCTTCACCCGGCACGACCCGCGATCCCGGGCCTAGGCTCCGGGAACGGTCATGCCGGGTTGCGGTAAAAGTAGAAGATCTGTTCCATGTCAGTGCCCGCGACAGTAGCGGGCCCCGAGCGCGGTGTCAAATCGAATCGGCTTGCGCGCCCGTTCGGCACGGCGGCCGTTCGATCATTGACCGCGGTGCTACGTTGAGGCCGGAGAATGCGGACGGCAACCGTCCGCCCGTTCCGGTGGAGGATGTGTCCATGAGCGAGCCGAAACGAAGCGCCGAGCAGAATGCCGGTGCGTTCCTCGGGGACGCAGGGGTGGGGCTGGTCCCGATGCCGACGAACACCCTGCATGTGGGGCCGGGCGATCCCGGGCCGGGGGACGAGTGGAAGATCCCGACGGGCCCCATCGATGAGATCGTGGACCATGAGGAAGCGATTCCCGAGCCCGTGCGCGCCGGCCACGGCGTTGGTTTGCTCCACCGCCTGACCCACCGAGGGTAGTTCCCAGACCACGTCGCGGTCGGGGCGGGCGGGCCGCGGCGCCCGACTGCTGGCCCGAAAACAGAACGACCCCGAGAGGCCTGCTCGGGGTCGCTTCACGTTCACGAGTTGGCGCGCCCGGCGGGACTCGAACCCACGACCTTCAGGTCCGCAACCTGACGCTCTATCCACTGAGCTACGGGCGCGCGCGGCTGTGTCTCCCTAGCGGAGGACTGGCGGAGAGGGAGGGATTCGAACCCTCGAGGCAGGTTACCCCACCTGGCGGTTTAGCAAACCGCTGCACTAGACCGACTATGCGACCTCTCCAGGAGTCACAGCGGCCGGGATTCTAGCATGGCCGGCTGCCCGCGCAGCAGACGAGACGTCGGCAGCCGGTTCCCCGGCCGGACGCTCGACGCGGAAGCGGACGAACAGGTTGGCGAGGAGGCCGCCGCGGAGGCGTTCGCGCCGCAGCCGCGAGGCCGGCAGCCCTGCCTGCCGCGCGACGTCGGGCAGTGTTTCGGCCCCCAGCGTCACCAGGCGAAGGTCGTAGATCAGGGCAGCGCTGCCCGGTCGAAGCCCTCGCGCGATCTCGGCGAAACCCGCCCCGGCGTTCGGCCAGTGGTGCAGGCTCAGCGTCGAGACGACCAGGTCGATCGACCCGGATTCGAAGGGCAGGCTGGCCACGTCTCCGACTTCGAAGCTGAGCCGTCCGTCGCCCGTTGCCCTCCGCCTCGCCAGCTCGACCATGTCCGGCGAGAGGTCGAGGCCGGCGACCCGCGCCTCCGGCAGTCGTTCGGACAGCATGGCGGCCAGGTCGCCCGGTCCGCAGCCGATGTCCAGGATGACGATCTCGCCGCTGCCGCCGGTCCTCCGGCCCGCTAGCTCGGTTGCCGCGTCGTCGGTCACGCGCTCGTACAGCCTGCGAAACACCGGCGCGATGAAGCGCGCATAGCCGCGTGCGTTCGGCTCCGCGGCGCCCTCCACGCGCGAATCAATCAACAGCGCCAGCCGCCGGACCGCGCGCTTCCCCGGAGGCGTGAAGGCGAGCAGGGCCGTCGCCAGCACCAGGAGCCACAGCAGTCGTGCCCGGCTCGTGCCCCGGCGGGGTCGATCAGCGGCCGACACGTTGTACCTGGGCGAGCAGATCGGCAGGCAGCCGCTGCGATCCGACCTGGATGCGCGAGACGCGGAACCGGGTGGCCCACGTCTCCGGTCCGCCGCTGCCCTCCACGACGGCGAGTCGCAGCGGCTTGCAGGCGGCAACCGCGGCCATCACCCGCGAGTCCGTCTTGCCGAGGGGATAGGCCAGTGTCTCGGGCCAGCGGCCGGTGATCGCGGCGATCGTCGCTGCCCCGGCGTCGATCTCGTAGGTCAGCGTCTTCGGTTGGGCCGCCGTCAATGCGGCATGAGTGACGGTGTGGTCGCCGATGTCGTTGCCCGCCGCGGCCAGGATCTGGATCTCGTCCGGTGCCAGGAACGAGGGCTGCCCGATCCGGTCGGCGATCACGAAGAAGGTGGCCACGAACCCGTACTTCAGGAGGATATTGAAGGCGTAGTTGTAGCCGTCCCACCAGCCATCGTCGATCGTGATCACGAAGGTTTGAGGAGGCGGAGACACGTTGGCTGCCAGGTCGTCGGCGAGGGCGCTGAGGGTGATGGTGTGCCACCCGGCTTTGGCCAGCGCGGCCATCTGGCCATCGAAGACCTGGGGCGTCATGGTCAGCCCTGCGACCGACCGCCCGGCCTGGGCCGGCGGGACGATGCGGTGGTACTCGAGGATGGGGACATGCAGCGTTACCGGTTTCGCATTCGGCGACGGCGCTGCCGGCGGGTACACGGCGCCCGGAACAACGCTCGGGTCGCAGCTCGTGGCGGCGACGACCGCGAATGGAGTCGGCGATGGCGATGGGGTCGGCGAGGGTGTCGGCGAGGGTGTCGGCGACGGCGTGAACGTCGGTCCGACGGAAGCGACCGCCTCGGACGGGCTCGCGCTCGGCGTGGTCGGGCTCGGGCTCGGGCTTGGGGACGGGGACGGGGACGGCGTTGCGGCGCCGCAGGCAGCCACGAGCGTGGATACGAGCAGGGCGTCGGTCACTCTCCCGACGAGCCGCGAGCGGATGGCCGGATTCAAGTGGTCGACTCCATCGTGTGCGCCAGGTCGGCCGGCAATGTGCCCGGCTCCACCGGGAGCCGAGGAACGGCAAGCAGGCCCGCGCGCCCGTCTCCTACGCCGACCCGCCGACCCGCCGACCCGTTGACGCCGTCAGCCACTCCGGACACGTCCGGACGGCGGCCTCCGGGGTGGCATCGTATCACCGCGCATCACCGCGCCGGCGAGGATCCGAGGCCCAGCCGCTAGCATGGTGTCGGCATATGCAAGCTGGCGAAGGAGCGAGCATGGAACGGATCGGGTTCGTCGGGCTCGGCACCATGGGCGCATCGATGGCCGCCAACCTGGCCCGTGCGGGCGCGCCGCTCACCGTCTGGAACAGAACACCGGGTCGTGCCGCGGCGCTCCTCGAGCTTGGCGCGCGCGAAGCGGCGAGCCCCGCGGAGCTGGCCGCCGGCTCGGACGTCATCGTCGTCTGCGTCTCGGACAGCCCCGACGTCGCGTCCGTCCTCTTCGGCCCGGCCGGAGTGGCGGAGGGCGCCGCCGCCGGATCCCTCGTCCTCGACTGCTCGACCATCTCCGCCGGGGCGACGCGCCAGTTCGGCCGCCGCCTGGCGGAACGGGGCGTGGGCATGGTGGACGCCCCGGTCTCCGGCGGCTCGGAGGGCGCTCGGCTGGGCACCCTGACCATCTTCGTCGGCGGCTCCGACTCCGACGTGGCGCGGGCTCGGCCCGTCCTGGAGGTGATCGGACGGACGATCACTCACCTGGGACCGCTCGGCAACGGCCAGGCCGCCAAGGCCGTGAACCAGGTGATCATCTGCGGGGCCTACCTGGGCGTGGCGGAGGGGATCGTCCTCGGCATCCGTGCGGGCCTCGAGGCGGGCCGCCTTGTGGAGGCCCTATCGGGCGGCGCCGCCCAGAGCTGGGTCCTGGCGAACCGGAGCGGCCGCATGATCGACGACGAGTACCCGCTCGGCTTCCGCCTGGCGCTCCACCGCAAGGACCTCGGGATCGCGCTGGAGATGGCGAGCGAGACTGGCGTCATGCTTCCGACGGCGATGCTCGCCGCGGCCCTGGAGGACCGGCTGCTCGACGGCGGTCACGGCGACGAGGACATGTCGGTCCTCGCCCGGGCGATTCGCGAGCTGTCTGAGCCGGTCGCCCCGCCGGAATCCGGACGGGACTGAGCGCGAGACTGGCTGCCCCCCCGGCCGGCCGGCGAAGGGCGTCAGGCGCCTCTTTCCGCCGGCGCGGGCCTGTATGATCAGCCCATGAACTACGAGCTGTTCATGGGAGAGGCTCTGGCCGAGGCCCAACTCGCGCTCGACCAGGGCAAGGCCCCGATTGGCGCCGTGGCGGTCGTCAGCGATGCGATGGTGGCCCGGGCCCACGACAAGGTCCAGGAAACCAACGATCCCACCGCCCACGCCGTGATCGTCGCCCTCCGCGAGGCCGCCCGGAAGCTCGGCCGCGACCGCCTGGCCGACGCCACGGTCTTCGTCACCCGCGAGCCATGCCCGATGTGCGTCGGGGCTCTGCTGGCGTGCGACGTCGAAGCGCTCGTCTTCGCCGTCTCCAACTCGGTCGACGGCGCGGCAGGCGGTGCGGTGCAGCTCGCCCAGGACACACGGTTGTCGCACAAGCTCAAGGTCGTGAGCGGCATCCGTTGCGAGGAAGCCGAGGAGCTTTTCGTCAAGGCCGGCCCGGTCGAAAGCCTGCGCTCGGCCGAGCGCCTCAGGACGGCAGCCGGCTAAGTCCGGACGTCACGGAGATCGGCCACGTCGGCCGTTCCCATCGGCAGACGGCTCGCCCGGCTCTGGTATTCTCTCGCGCGGAGAGGTGTCCGAGTGGTTGATGGTGCCGCTCTCGAAAAGCGGTGTGCGAGAGCACCGTGGGTTCGAATCCCACCCTCTCCGCCACTCTCTCGGTTCCCGAGTCGCCGGCCCGGCCGTTCGGCGACCTGCCCGTCGCGCGGGCCGTCTTCGCGGAGAGGTCGCCTAGTGGCCTAGGGCGCCGCACTGGAAATGCGGTATGGGGCAACCCATCGAGGGTTCAAATCCCTCCCTCTCCGCCACCCTCTTCCATCTCTCCGTGGCGCCCCCTGGGGCGCCCGAAGCCGAGGCTCGGCTCCGGCACCCGCGGCTGCTATGATTCCCGGGCCGTGCTAGGCGGGGAACTAGCGGTGCCCTGTAACCTGCAATCCGCTCCAGCAGGGCTGAATTCCCTCCCGAGGTCCCCGTCCTCGAAGGCCGCCGCACCAGGTGACGTTGAGGGCCGGGTCCCGCGCAGCGGCGGCTCGCGAAGCGTGTCAGGTCCGGAAGGAAGCAGCACTAAGCGATGATCGTCGGGTGCCGCGGAATGGCCTGGTCTGAGCTGCCTCTTGCAGTGGGCACGGGAACGATCGATCGACGGAGGGTGCACGGCACTCGAATCAGCGGTCGGCGGACAACCCCGGCCGTGTCGCCTCTCGTCTTGCCCGTGCCGGCAGGAGCGTCGTGAGTTCGACCGCACCGCATCTAGCCATCTATCGCCGCTGGCGCGCCCAGACGTTCGGCCAGATCGTCGGCCAGCAGGCGGTCGTCGAGACGCTGCGCAACGCCGTGCGTTCGGGCCGGACCGCCCATGCCTACCTGTTCGTCGGTCCGCGAGGGACCGGCAAGACTTCGATGGCGCGAATCCTGGCTAAGGCGCTCAACTGCTCGAACCTTCGTGACGGCGAGCCGTGCGACGAATGCCCGGCCTGCGTGGCCATTCGTGACGGCCGCGCCCTGGACGTCAGCGAGATGGACGCGGCCTCGAACAACCGCGTCGATGACATGCGCGAGCTCCTGCCCCGGATCTACACCGCTCCCTCGGACCTGACCGTCAAGGTCTTCATCGTCGACGAGGTCCAGCGGATCCGCGAGGGCTGGGACGTCCTGCTCAAGACCCTCGAAGAGCCGCCCGACCATGTCGTCTTCGTCTTCTGCACCACCGACAGCACCCAGATCCGGCCGGCGGTCGTCTCCCGCGTCCAGCGCTTCGACTTCCGGCGGCTGACCGTGGGCGAGATCGGCGGCAAGCTGAAAACGATTCTCGCGGCGGACGGCCGGACGGCCGAGCCCGACGCCATCGACCTGATCGCCCGCTTGGCCGCCGGGGGCATGCGCGACGCCGAGTCGATGCTCGACCAGTTGCTCGGCACGGATGCCGGCGCGCTGACGGCGGACCACGTCCGCGACGTCCTGGGTCTGGTCGAGGAGGAGACGGTCGAGGCTTTCCTCGAGGCGCTGGTCCGAGGCGAGGCCGTTGCCGGCATCGAGATCCTCGACGGGCTGGAGGAACGGGGCCGCGACCTGCGCGCCTTCACGGAGCAGGCGATCGAGGGGCTGCGCCTCGCGTTGCTCTCGTCGTTGGGTCGCGGAACGCCGTCGGGGCTTGCGTCCGCCGGCCCGGGCGTCGTCTCGGCTGCCGCCAGGCGCCTGGCCTCGATCGACATGGCGCATCCGGGTGCCGGCGGCCTTCGACTGCAGCTTGAGCTGGCCCTGCTGGCGCCCGTCGGTGCGGCCGCGGTCGCCGGGGCCGGGGCCGCGGTCGCCGCGCCGGCGCCAGCGCCGGTGGAGCGTCCCGTGGTTCGGGCGCCGGTTCCCGCGCCTTCGGTCGCGTCCACACCGTCGGCCGCTCGGCCCGCCAGTCCGGCTCCGCCGGAGAGGCCGGCTCGGCCCGCCCGTTCGGCTCCGGTCGAGCCTTCGCCTTCGGCCGCCCCCGGCCCCCGTTCCGGTCCAACCCTCCAGCTGCTGCTGGAACGCTGGGCCGAGATCGTCGAGGTCATCAGCAAGAGTCCGCCGACGCGGCCGCTCATCGTCGCCTGCCGCCCGGTCGGCGTCGACGGCAACGTCGTCACTCTCGGCTTCCCGGAGACCCAGAGCTTCTTCAAGGACGTGGCCGACCGCCGCCGCCCCATCCTGGAGGATGGCGTCAGCCGGGTCCTGGGCATGCCGGTCTCCGTGCGCTGCGTGGCGGCGAACGTGGAGGTTGCCCCGCTGCCGGAGGATCCCGACAGCGCCCGCCTCCTGTCGGAGTTCAAGCGCATCTACGGCGACGACGCGGTCGACGTGGGCGACGTCGGTTAGGTTCGCCTGCCGCCTTTGGCCGTGCAGCCGGGGCCGGTTTCGGCCAGACTTCGGAGGAAGCGGCAGACGGAGCCCGTGAACCGCAGCGGATCCCAGGAGGACACGAAATGGGAATGGCCAACCTGCAGCGGATGGCAATGCAGATGCAGCAAGACCTGGCGCGCCTGGACCATGAGCTCACCGTGACCACTGTTGAAGGGACCGCCGGGGGTGGCGTGGTCAAGGCCGTCGTCAATGGCAAGCAGGAACTCATGGGCGTCACGATCGATCCGTCGGCAGTCGATCCCACGGACGTCGAGATGCTCCAGGACCTGATCGTCGCGGCCGTCACAGACGCGCAGCGAGCCGCTCGGGAGTTGGCCGCGTCGAAGACGGCGGGCGTCACCGGCGGTCTCCGCCTGCCAGGGATGTAGCCTGCAGTGCCCGCCGTTCTGATCGAGCCGGTCGCGCGGCTCATCGAATCCTTCGCCCGCCTGCCCGGCATCGGACCCAAGACCGCCCAGCGGCTGACGTATCACCTGCTGCGCGCCCCCGATACCGAAGCCCGCGCCCTTGCCGCCGCCCTGATCGCGGTGCGGGAGCAGGTCGTTTTCTGCGAGCGCTGCTTCAACATCAGCGATCGGCCCGTCTGCTCGATCTGCTCCGACCCGGGGCGGGACGCCGCGCGGCTGTGCGTCGTCGAGGAGCCGCTGGATGTCCTCGCACTGGAGCGGACCGGCGAGTTCAAGGGCCTGTACCACGTGCTTCACGGCGCCATCTCGCCGATCGACGGCGTGGGTCCCGAGCGTCTCAAGATCCGGCAACTGCTCGAGCGCGCGGACGAGGCGAACCGGGCCGGCGCGCGATTCGAGGAGGTCGTCATCGCCACGAACCCCACTCTCGAAGGAGAGGCCACGGCAATGTACCTGGCCGAGCGTCTGGAGCCGCTGGTCGGCAGCGTGACCCGGATCGCGCGGGGATTGCCGGTTGGCGGTGACCTCGAATACGCCGACGAGGTGACCCTGATTAGAGCGCTGCAGGGTCGGCGGGCGATGTGATTAACCCCGTAGCGCGACCTTCCGTCTCGAGCGGCCGGGCTCGGTTCCGGATCGCCATCCCCATGCCCAGGAGTGCCTCATGAGCCAGCTCATCAACGAGATCCTGCTTCGGCTTGCGAAGCTGGTCGCGGCAGGCATCGTCGGCGCGATCATCTACCTCGTGGCGGTCCTGGCTGCCGGCGTGACGCCTTCCTTTGATCTCGCGGCGCTGTGCTGGATCTCCGGGGCGGTGGCCCTGCTGCTGGTCGAGAGCAGCCCGATCTAGGGTCCGGCGTCTCCGGCCGGACGGCGTCAGCGTTTGACACGCGGGGCGGCGGCCGATAGTATTCCGCGGCGCCCTGGTCCGACGACCTTCTGGGCCGTCGGCGAACGGGCCAGTCCCCCGGTGTGTCGCTTGACACTGATGAGGTCGACCCTCATCATTGGAGCGTTGCGCCTGGCGCGGTTGCGCGCCTTCAACGCGGGTACCTTAACAAGTGAAGAGTGGCAGGAAATCCGGTAAGGATCGAGCGGGAATAACCCTCGGACGTATTCAGCCGCGAGGCTGAGGTTTTGTCGGAGAGTTTGATCCTGGCTCAGGATAAACGCTGGCGGCGTGCATGAGACATGCAAGTCGAACGGACAGTCGGGCTTGCTCGACTGTTAGTGGCGGACGGCTGAGTAACGCGTAGGTGACCTGCCCCGAAGTGGGGAATAACTGCCCGAAAGGGTGGCTAATACCGCATGTGGTGTCACGTTCGGTCGTGACTCCAAAGCCGAAAGGCGCTTCGGGAGGGGCCTGCGTCCGATTAGCTCGTTGGTGAGGTAACGGCTCACCAAGGCGACGATCGGTAGGTGGTCTGAGAGGACGATCACCCAGACTGGGACTGAGACACGGCCCAGACTCCTACGGGAGGCAGCAGTCGGGAATTTTGGGCAATGGGCGAAAGCCTGACCCAGCAACGCCGCGTGAGGGATGANNATTTACTGGGCGTAAAGAGCGCGCAGGCGGTCGTACAAGTCGAATGTGAAAGCCCCCGGCTCAACTGGGGAGGGTCATTCGATACTGTTCGACTCGAAGGCAGGAGAGGGAAGCGGAATTCCCGGTGTAGTGGTGAA
>PLOC01000108.1 GCA_003141955.1 Chloroflexota bacterium | reverse complement strand
GAAGTTGGGCGAAGATTCGGCCGGTTGGCACCCCAACAACGCCGCCGGCGATATCGGGCGAAGACCGGCGGCCGCGGGCGTGGGCTTGGGCCCGGGCTCGGGCCCGGCCGATCCAAGCCGGCCGTTCCGCAGCGGGAACGATGCCACGGCTGACGCCGCACGCCCCCTGCGCGATGATCTGGCCATGATGAGCCATGGCTGACGGGCCGCTCCTGGTCTTCGGGCCACACTCGCTCGCGTACGACTTCGGGCCGAGCCACCCGCTGAGCCCAAGGCGCTTTGGGCCGGGCATCGACCTGTTGCGCCTGGTCGGGGCCGAGCCGGGGCTGGCGCCCGAGCCGGCGAGCGACGGCGAGCTCGAATGGCTGCACTCGGCTGACTACCTGGCTGCGGTCCGGCGGTTCTCGGCCGACCCGAGCGGACCACCGGAGGCCGGCATCGGGCCGGGCGACGATCCGGCCTTCGCCGGAATGCACGAGGCGGCGGCGACGGTCGCCGGTGGCTCGATTCGGGCGATGGAGGCGATCCTGCGCGGGGACGCTCAGCACGCCTACCACCCCGGAGGCGGGCTGCACCACGCCATGCGGAAGCGGGCCAGCGGCTTCTGCATCTACAACGACGTCGCCCTGGCCATTGCCCGGGCCCGAAGAGACGGCCTGCGGGTGCTGTACGTCGATCTGGACGTGCACCACGGGGACGGCGTCCAGGCGCTCCATGCCGCCGATGCCGGAGTGCTCACGGTCTCCTTCCACGAGACGGGCCGATCGCTCTTTCCCGGGACCGGATTTGTCGACGAGCTGGGGGAGGGGAGCGCGGCCGGAACCTGCGTCAACGTCCCGCTCGAGCCGTCGTGCGGACCAGATGCCTGGCTGACGGCGGTCCGCGGCGTCGTGCCCGCCCTGGCTGCGGCGTTCGGGCCGGATGTGATCGTCAGCCAGCACGGCGCCGACGGCCACGTCTGGGACCCGCTGGCGCACCTCTCCCTGACGACGACGGCGATGGGCGAGGCAGCCCGGCTGGTGGATCGGCTGGCGCATCGATACGCCGGCGGACGATGGCTTGCGACCGGCGGCGGCGGGTATGCGATCTACCGCGTGGTGCCGCGGGCGTGGGCGCTGACGTGGCTGGCAGGTGCGCACCGCGAGGCGCCGCGGCTGCTCCCCGAAGAGTGGCGGGTGCTGTGGGCAGGCGAAGCCGCGCGCTGGGGCGACGGTCCGCTGCCGCTCGGCTTCGAGGACGGGCCCGGCGTTCCGTCCGAACGATCGGTCAGCCCGGCGGCGGCCTCCGTTGCCATCCGAACAGTCGGGCTGGTCCGAACGCTGACGGTGCCGGCGATGCTGCGAGTTGCCGAAGAGCGAGGGTGGCGGTCTGCCGAAAGCTCGGGTGCTCCCTCGGCGCGAACGGCTGCGGCAGACATCCTCGAGGGAGTGCCGACGCTGGTTACGCCGCTTACGCCCGAGATGCTCGACCGGCTGCAGCTTGCCGCGCGGTCGATCTCGCCGGCCGACCCGAGAGATGGAATCTCGCTGCTGCGTGCGGCGCTTGGCGACGGGGCCGTGGCCGTGGGCGCCGTCGCCGGGGAGTGGCTGGTCGGCGTCGCGCTGGCGGCGCCCGCCCCGATGGACGGCGTGGACCAGCTGGTGGCCCTCGGCGTGGCGCCGGCATGGCGCCGGCAGGGCCTGGCCGGCTCGCTGCTGCGGGCGATGGCGGAGCGGCAGGACCACCGTGGCCGGGCGCTCGTCGCATTGCACACGGTCGCCGAGCGCGATCCATTCGACCCGCTTCCCCGGGAGGTGCGCGGTTCCGTGGCGGACCGCCTCTTCCGGGCCGCCGGCTTTCGACCACTGCCTGTGCCGCCCGGGCTGGCTTCTGCGGATCCGTCCAGCTTCCAGGACGGCCATTTCCCGCCGGGCGCCCCATCTGAGTTCCTCGCCGCCCTCGAGCTCTGGTCGGCTGCCAGCTGAGGCGACCGTCCAGGCGGCGCCCGCCCCGTGACCTGCGCGACCCGAGCGACGGCATTTATGACTGGCCCACTCTTATATTCATGTCGAACTAGTGTCTCTAATGCTAACCGGCGCACTCCTTGTTTTAGGCATGGATCAATACCGATGGCCTTAGTATTCGAAAAGGCCGACCGGCCCGGGTCCTTCGGGACATTCGGCACCCTAGCCAAACAGTAAGTCCCTCTATATTCGATCTATCGAGCGAACGGGCCGGCGGCCAAGCAGGAGCAGCCGGCCGACAATGTCGAAAGGTGCAGGGAATAGAAATGGATCGTACGAGTCGTGGGATATTCGTCCTTCGGGCAGTTCTGGGGGGTGGTTTCCTCTTCGCTGGCCTGGACAAGTTCCTGATGTGGTCGGGCGGTACGCCGTTCACCGCGGCCGGCTTCCTCAAAGGCGCCACGGGCGGCGCGTGGCTGGGCAGCACCGGCGTCGTCAACCCGACGCACCCCTTCTGGGTTTCTCTCGCCGGGAACGCGAGCCTCATGACGATCGTCGACACGCTCGTCGTCTTCGGCGAGTGCGCAATTGGCGCGGCTCTGATCCTCGGACTGGCGACCCGCTTCGCCGGCGTGTGCGGCGCCCTCCTGATGACCCTCCTGTACGTCGCCAACTGGAGCTTCGCGACCGGTCCCTTCAACGAGCAGCTCATGTACGGCCTCATCGCCGGCACGATCGCCTACGTCGGCGCGGGTGCCTACGCTCTCGACTCCGTGGTCGAGAAGCTCGCCATCATGCAGCGGATCCCGGTCGTCAAGTACGCCCTCGGGTAACGGAACCGGGAGGACTTCTCCACCGACAGACCCAGCGCAGGGAGCACCCAGTCCCACTCCCCTCCCTGCACCTGGAAACGGCGGGCCCGCGGCCCGCCGTTTCTGTT
>PLOC01000087.1 GCA_003141955.1 Chloroflexota bacterium | reverse complement strand
GGAGGCCGCAGCAGTGGAGGCCGGAGCCGAAGGGGCAGCCGAGGGCGCGGAAACCGAGCCGCAGGCTGCGCAGCTGGAGACGGCAGCCAGGAGGGCGGCCACGACCCGGGGCCAGGCGTTTCAGGTAATCGTCAATCCCGGGTCGGCGGCCGTCGACGATTCCGCGCCGGTCCGATCGATCGAGCCGGAGCGTCGGCCCAGGCCGATGACCGCGGACCCCATCGAGCCGGACGACTGGCTCGCCTGGGGGGCGCCCGCGCCGGAGCCCGTTCATCGAGCCGCGACGCGCACGGGCCGGCGTCCGCCCGCGCCGACCCCGGCGCCGACGCCGGCGGAGAAGCCGGCACCCAAGAAGCCAACGCGCTCGCGCCCGAACCTGCGCGGCAAGCCATGACGCTGATCGCCTTCCTGGTCATCTGCGTGGCGGGAATGTTCCTGACCCTGCTTGCCCAGCCGTTCGCCAGGCTATCGCGACTGGTGGCGCTGGCCAGCCTGGCTGCGGCCGTGGCGGCGGCCCTGCTCATCAACCCGAACGACTCCGTCACCGTGGGCGAGGTGCAGCTGTCCACGACCTGGTTCGTGGGCTTCTTCCTGACGGCCCTCGCCGCCAGCAGCCTGTTGCTGTGCCTGGTCGGCCTCGTGACCGGCTGGCCGGAGCGACTCGCGCCGGCGGCGCTCGCCATGCTGGCCGGCGTTGGCGTCGCCATCACGTCCTGGGACCCCACCGTCGCGCTCGTGGCCGCGGCAGCGGCAACGACGCCTGCCGCGCTCGTGGCAAGTCGCGTGCGCTCGACGCCGCTGGGCACGACTGTGGGAGTGGCGGAGCTGCGCACCCTCGCGCTCGTCGTGTCGGCCTCGCTGCTGGCCGCCGCAACGCTGCTTCCCACCAACTGGAACAGCGACGACCCAACCTTCGTGCTGGCCCTGACATTCCTACTCGTGGCCGCGGCGGTCGCCGTCCGATCGGGCGCCGTTCCGTTCCACGTGCCGGCGGCGCTGCTCAGCCGGAGTGGCGAGGGCCTCGGACTTGTTCTCTCGCTGGTTTGGATTCCCACCGGCTTCGGGCTGGTCGCGCTCAGCTGGGACGCCAGCATCATCGGCGTCCCGGGCGACTGGCTGGACCGCGCCGTCGTGGCCGTTCAGGTCGTGGCGGTCGCCACGCTGATCCTCGGCGCGGTGGGGGCCATGCTCCACGACGAGATCGAGGAGATCGTCGTCTATTCGATCGTCCAGGACGCGGGCTTCATCCTGCTCGCGCTCACCGCCCGGAGCGACGACGCCGCCAGCCCGGCCCGCCTCTGGCTCCTCGTCTTCGTGATTGCCAAATCGGCTCTGGTGGCCTGGGCCGCTGCCGTTTCATGGGCTTTCGAGTCGTCCAGCCTGGGCGACCTGCGCGGCTGGCTCCGCCGCTCGCCGATCCTCGGTCTCGCCCTCGTCGCGATCGTGGCTGCGACGCTTGGCTGGCCGGGCAGCCCCGTCTTCGAAGCGCGCGACACCCTAGTGAGCCTGGGCCTGCCGGGCTCATTGCACTTCCTTGGGACGGCCGCGATGCTGCTCTCGCTGGCCTACTACGGGCGGCTGCTGGCTATCGGGTTGATGACACCGACAGCCACGGTCAGGCGAGCCGCGGGGGACTGGCTGCACTGGCCACGTCTGCCAAAGTTGGCGGACGACACGGCTGAGGCGGCGAGCCAGCCGGCGGCGATCGAGGCGACGGCTGCGGCCGTCGGTGAGGCCGGTTCGGGAGCCGCTGCGTCCACCCCAAACGCGGACGATGGGGTTCCGCCTCGCCATCCCCGTTTCTCCACTCGATATCGGCTCGCTGTCGCATGGCGACTCAACCGGCCGCTCCAGGCGAGCCTTCTCGTGCTGGCGACGGCGACGATCGCCGCCGTGGTCGCCGGCGGTGGGTTCGGGGCTTCGGACGCCGCTCAATCGGGCATCACGCTGGACCAGGCCGCCGCCCCCGCGCCCAACCCGAGCGGGATCGAAGTCGGACCACAGCCCACCGCGGAGCCGTCGGCGGAGCCTTCGGCGGGGGGCACCGTCCCGCTCGCGCCTTCCCCTACTCCGGTCGCCAGCCCCGCGCCATCTGCCTCGGCGAGTGTGTCGCCGGCAGCCACCACCGGCGATTAGCGGCGCGCGAAACCGGGCCGAGCGCGAAGCAGCGGGTCGTCCGTCAGGCCCTTGGGCCAAGGACCCAGCGGTCGATCTCGCGCCGGTACGAGACCAGTTCGTCGGCCGTGAACCAGATGCTCAGCTCCGTGGCCGCGCTCTCTGCGCTGTCCGAGGCGTGGACCAGGTTCTGCCCCATCTCGACGGCCAGATCGCCGCGGATCGTTCCCGGGACAGCGTCGACCGGTTTGGTCGCTCCGTTCATCGCCCGCACCATGGAGATGGCGTCCGGACCTTCGAGCGCCGCGGCGACGAGCGGGCCCGAGGTGATGAAGGCGACGAGACCCTCGAAGAACGGCTTGCCCTTGTGGACGGCGTAGTGCCGCTCGGCCAGATCGCGGTCGACCTTGACAAGCTTGAGCCCGACGATCCGCAGTCCGCGCTCTTCGTAGCGGGCGAGGATCCGGCCGACCAGCTGGCGCTGGACGCCGTCGGGCTTGACGAGGACGAGGGTGCGCTCGGTCACTGGACGGATACCGCTGCGGTGGGTTGATACGAGGGGGAGTTTAGCCCGATCCACCGGTCGGGCGCCGATCCGGGGAGTGGGGCCGAGCCGGTCGCCTCGTTCACCGAGGACGAGGCCTCACTCCCACTTGATCGAGCGCGGCTGCTCGTCTGTGTCCGCCCTGGTGGGAGGCTCCGGGGCAGGCTCGGGCGCTATGGGCTGCGGGGCAGGCTCGGGTGCCGCGGCGGGCTTACTCACGCCCAATTTGGACGCGACAGATGCGTAGGCCTGTCCGGCGTCGGACTCGTTGCCGGCCAGTCTCAGGGCATCGCCGCGGACCAGCTCCAGGGCCAGGTCGTCGCGCTCACCTATGCCATCGAGCACGGCTTGCGCGGATTCCGGGGACATCCGCAGGGCGACGGCAAAGTGGAGGGCGGCCATGAGGGCGTCGCCGGATGCGAGAGCCTCTGACCCGGCGTGGATCTCGCCGTCCCACGGATTCGCGATGACCGGCGCCGGCGACTCAGGTGCGGCCTCGGGCGCGACCGCCTCGGGCGCGACCGCCTCGGGCGCGACCGCCGGCTCAACCGCGACCGCCGGCTCAACCGCGACCGCTTCGGGGACGACCGCCGGCTCGGCGACTGCGGCTGGCTCCACCTCGGGCGCGACCGCCGGCTCAACCGCGACCGCTTCGGGGACGACCGCCGGCTCGGCGACTGCGGCTGGCTCCACCTCGGGCGCGAGCGCGGTCTCTTCGGGCCGGGCCCACAGGCTGCCTGCCGGCGCCTCGACGGGCGTCTCGGGCGCGACCGGCGCCGCCATCTTCGTCGGCCAGTCCACTGCCGGAGCCGGCGCAGGCGCATCGACCTTGATCGCCACCGGCGCCATCCAGCTGCTCTCCGGCCAGCTCATGCGACGCGGGACCCCGGCGAAGAACACCTCGAGATTCGAGACGCTGCGCTCCAGCGTCCGATCGGCGTGCCGTCGCGCCTCGACAACTCGATCCTCCGCGGCGGCGGCCTCGGCCGCGATGAGGAAGCCCAGGGCCGCCTCGCCCCCGGCAGCGAGGTAGCTCACTGCGGCGACCCCGGCGCCCAGCAGATCACCCGTGCGCCAGCGAACTTCGGCCAGATCTAGTGTCGCCGGCACATCCAGCAGATCGCACGCGGCCAGGGCCTCGAACTCGGATCGAGCCTGCAACAGCGACCCGGTGCGCAGGTGGAGTCTGGCGAAGCGAACATGCTCGCTGTGGCTCACGCCGGCGTGGCCGCGGGGCCGACGCGCCACTGGTCTCGCCGCGGCCGCTTCCTCTTCTATCTCTTCCTCCGCGCTCACCACGAGCTCGAGGAAGCCGTGTCCGGGTTGTGACCCGCCACCTGTGACTGCAGCCGCCGGACGGATGGCACCGGCGGCCTCGTCCATCGACCGGGCAGCCGCCACATCGAACCCGGGTTCGCCGATCGGCTCGCCCTCGAGCGCCTCGACGGGAACTCGAACCAGCAGCTCCACGACGTCGTCGTTGGGCTGGCCGGCGGTCTCGTCAGGGAGCGGCGGCGTCTCGAGCGACCGGGCCTCGGGCACCAGTCTCTCCGGCGTTTGCGACACCCCGGGCGCCGCGACCGGCGACCTCCGGCGCGGCCTGGCTCCGTTTCTCATGCCGCCCCTCCCGGCAGCTGCAACATCGCCTCCAAACCGCGCCCCCGGGAGCGGGGAGTCACGGCCGTGAGCCGCAGGAACTCTTCTCGGATCAATCGCTTCGCCAGCTCATGGATTCCATCGGCAGTGACCGCATCAAGCTCGCCCAGCGCCTGGTCGAGCGTGAGAACGCGATCGTGAAGAGCCTCCTGGCTGCCCAACCAGGAAGCGAGATGGCGGGTTTCCTCCATCCGCAACTCCAACCGACCGGCCAGATAGGCCTTCGAGCGAGCCAGCTCGTCGGCCGGAACGGGCTCGTCGCGAAGCTGGGCGAACTCGCTCAGGATGGCCCCGATAGCAGGCTTGATTCGCCCGGGGTCGACTCCTGCCGACACGACCAGAGCTCCTGCATCGACGTAATCGACGATATAGGAGCTGACGTCGTAGGCGAGGCCCTTCTCCTCGCGGACAGACTGAAACAGGCGACTGCTCATGCCATCCCCGAGAATGGCGTTAAGAACCTCAAGTGTCCAGGCCCCAGGGTCATCTCTTGGCAGCCCAGGAACGCCCAGGCAGAGTTGCGCCTGCGTCGTCTCTCGTCGAACGACCATGACTCGATCGCCCGCGGGCAGGGTGGGGGCCGGGTCGAAGACGGGCTGGACGGCCTCTCCCGTGCCGAACGCGCGCTCCACCAGGGCGACGACTTCCTCGTGCGAGATGTCGCCTGCGGCCGAAACGACGACGTTGCCGGGCCGATAGGCCGCCGCCCAGAAGGCTCGGAGGTTGGCCTGCGGCAGGGCTCGAACGCTCTCCTCGCTGCCGGCGATCTCGCGCCCGAGCGCCGTGTCGCCGAACATGGCCAGGTCGAAGAGGGTGTGGACGTGCTCACCCGGGTCGTCCAGGTACGAGCGGATCTCCTCGATGATGACGGCTCGCTCGGATTCGATCTCCTCGCTGCGAAGGTGCGGCCGGACGATCAGCTCGCCCAGGACGTCCATGCCGCGAGCGGCCTCGCGAAGCGGCAGCCGAACCCAGTAAACGGTTGACTCGCGGTCGGTGGCGGCGTTGAAGCTGCCGCCGACGCCCTCGACCGCCTCGGAGACGGCGCGGGTGGTGGGATACGCCGCCGTCCCCTTGAAAGTGATGTGTTCCATGAAGTGCGCCGCGCCTGCCTCCTCGGCCGATTCCAGGCGGGAGCCCGCAAGGACGTATGCGGCCATGGAGACAGAGCGAGCTCCCGGAAGCCGCGCCGTGATGACGCGCGGTCCGGCTGGCAGTGCTGTGCGTTCGTACATCGGGTGAATGCTAGCGGATGGCGGCGCTCGGCCCCTGGGAGAAGCGAGACGCAGCTGGACGATCAGTGGACGATAGTGAGGATCCAGGCGTTGGCGAAGTAGACGACGAAGGCGATGGCCGGGACCCACATAAGCCAGTGGATCTCGGACCATTTCCGCTTCAAGACCCTGATGAGGACCCACGACACAAAGCCGGCACCGATGCCCACGGTGATGTCGTAGGTGAGCGGCGTCAGGTCGATCGTGAGCAAAGCCGGCGGGCCGTCCTCGATGTCGCTGGGGTCGACGCCCCTGATCTGGGTGAACATCAGGTAGCCGACCACAACGAGAGCCGGGCCGGTTGCCGCGACGGACCATCGAAACGGCATTCATGATCGCTTCCCGGAGGCCCAGGACAACGAGAACGGTGATCGTGGCACCTTCGAGAACGATGAGGCCCATGGTCTGGTCGGGTGTGAAGCCCTTAGCGGGGAGCGTGAAAGCGACCAGGGCATTGATGCCGAGGCCTGCCGCGAGGGCGAATGGGTAGTTGCCGACTACGGCCCACCACGCTCCTGACGGACCGATAGCCATCTATTCCAGCCGTTCACGAAGCGGCGGGTCTGGGGTCCCCTACTCGTCCTCGGTGGCATCGGGGCCGAGCAACTCCATCTGGACGTAGCCCGACGTGTCGAATTCGAGCTGACGGGGCTCGAGTGGGCCGGCGACCGCAACACCGCCGGGCGCGAAATCGATCACGACGGCCTCGTCCCCCTGCACCAGTCGATACGTGAGCAGCTGGTCGGGACGGGTCTCGAACTCGAGGTGCTCGAACGAATCCACGTTTAGGCAGATCGAGAGCGGGGTGAAGAACGTCGAGGTCTCCGGCTCCTCTGCGACGATCCGCTCTACCCAGCCCATCCCATGCTGAACCAGCTCGTGGCCGCGGTAGTACCGATACGCCACGGTCTGCTTCTCGAGGGGATGGAGGACGTTGAGCAGGTCGGTCCGGCTTGAGACGATGCCGCGATTCACGAAGAATTTCGCTGGCGGCACGGACGACACCACTCCTCCTGGGGCAGCTGGAGTAACGGGTTGGGGCGCCGGTGACGGACCGGTGGATCGTACCTCAGGGAGCCAGGCCGGACAAGACGATTGGGCGGCCTGCGGTGAAGTCACGGCCAGCCGACGCGCTAGATCTTTCCTGATTCACATCACGACGTCATGTGTCAAGAGAACGAGCCGTCCCTGGACGCGCCCCGGCACGTGGAGGAGCCTGGCGGCGGGCGCCACGCTCAGCGCCCGCACGGAATCGCGCCCAAACCGGCCGGGCCGGCTCTGTCTTCGTCGAAACCAGCCCGAGTCCTTGCTCGATGTCGCTGTGACGTGAATTCAGCAAGAACGGCCGCAGGATGGCCATCCGGGCCGCCGGCCCGGATCGGCGCCGAGAGGATCTCGAGAGTCTCCAAAAGAGCGGGCCCACCACTCAGCCGGGGTTAGGCGGCGCCGCTTCCGTCCGGACGAGAGCCGAGACTCAGGGGCGAAGGCCTTCGGCGGGGCGGTATCATCGAGGAATGCTGCTCGCGCTCGACATCGGTAACACCAACATGACCCTCGGCCTCGTTGCCGGCGAGGCCATCGTGGCCAGCCGGCGGGCGGCAACGCGCCCCTCGGCGACGCCGGACGAGCTTGAAGTCCTCATCGACGGCCTGCTGCGCCTGGACGGCGCCTCCCTCGCCGACGTGACCGGGATCTCCCTGGCGTCCGTGGTGCCGACCCTGACCGGCGCCGCCGAGGCGATCGCCGAGCGACGCGGCCTGCAGCTGCTCTCTGCGACTGCCGCGATCATGCCTATCCCCGTCCGAACCGAGCGGCCGGCCGAAGTCGGGGCTGACCGCCTGGTGAACGGCCTGGCCGTCGGAAGGCTGTATGGCACGCCGGCGATCGTCGTGGATTTCGGGACCGCCACGACCTTGGACTGCGTGGCCCGCGACGGCGCCTATGTAGGCGGCGCGATCGCCCCGGGCCTCGAGATCGGGCTCGAGGCGCTGGCGTCGCGGACGGCTCGCCTCCCCCGCATCGAGCTGGTCGAGCCCATGAAGGCGATCGGCACGGACACGATTTCGGCCATGCAGTCGGGCATCGTGATCGGGTATCGGGCCCTGACGCTGGGTCTCCTGGAGCGCATTCGGGCCGAGCTGGCTCACGCCGAGAAGGTCGAGGAGCAGGCCGTCCAGGTCGTTCTGACCGGCGGCCTGTCCGCCGCACCGTGGGTGCGCAACCTGCCCGGCGTCGACGCGATAGACCCGGAGCTTACTCTCAAGGGCCTGGCTATTCTCTGGGCCGTCGTCAGCGGCTCGCCGGCTGAACCGAGCCAGACGATTGCGGGCTGGACCGGCAGCGCCGCCGGCTCGATCCACATCATCTCGGAGAAACTCGAATGACCGACCAGATCGGACGCCTGGCAGGGCGTCGGATTGCCCTGGGCATCACCGGTTCGATCGCCGCATACAAGGCGGTGGAGTTGCTGCGCATGCTCCAGGCCGAAGGCGCCGACGTGCGTGTCCTGATGACACCGTCCGCGACCGCCTTCATCGGGCCACTCACACTCGAGACGCTGAGCCGCCACGCGGTCGACATCGACGTGCTGGCGCTGCGCGACGACGGGCGGATCGGCCACATCAGCGCCGCGAACGACGTCGAGGCAATCGTCGTCGCCCCGGCCACGGCGCACTGGCTCGCGGCCATGGTCCACGGCCTGGCCGCCGACTCGATCACAGCCGCGTGCCTGGCGACCTCCGTCCCGGTGGTCGTGGCGCCGGCAATGGACGGCGGCATGTACGCCCACCCGGCGACGCAGGCGAACGTCGCCAGGGTGCGCGAGTTCGGGTATCGAATCGTCGAGCCGGAGACGGGGCCGCTGGCCTCGGGCATGGTCGGTCGTGGCAGGCTCGCCGAGCTGCCGAAGATCGTCGATGCCACGGTGGACGCGTTGAGGGACGCCCCGGGAGCCGCGGTTCCCGCGATCCCTGCCTTCGAGCCGGCGCCGCCCACGCCTGCCGCCCCGCACGAGGCTGAGTCCACGCCCCCGCCCGCCCCGGCACCCGCGGCAGCACTGGCCCCCGAGCCCCCGGCTGCGCCCGCACCGCCTCCTGCAGCCCGCGTCGATTTCGCGGGTCGCCACGTGGTCGTGACCGCCGGCGGCACCGCCGAGCCGATCGACCCTGTCCGCTTCGTCGGCAATCGGTCGACGGGCAAGATGGGGATCGCCATCGCCGAGGATGCCCTCGATCGCGGCGCGGCCGTGACGCTGATCCTGGGCCACGTCTCCGTCGACCCTCCCGCCGGGGCTCACATTGCCCGCGTCGAGACCGCCGCCGAGATGCAGGCCGCTCTTCGCGCGCTGACGCCGCCCGAGGGCCCGGTCTTCGACGTCCTGGTCATGGCAGCGGCCATCGCCGACTTCCGGCCGAAGACCCCGTCGGACAAGAAGCTCAGCCGGGGGGAGAGCCTGAAGCTCGAGCTCGACTCCACCCCGGACCTGCTCGCCGAGGCAGCCGAACGAGCGAGAACCGGCAGTCGGGCCTCGGGGGCGTTGCGCCCGATCCTCGTCGGCTTCGCCGCCGAGACGGGGTCGACCGAGCGGGCCGCCGAGAAGGTCGGGGCCAAGGGCGTGGACATGCTCGTCGCCAACGACGTGACCGAGCCCGGCTCGGGATTCGGCACGGACACGGACCGGGTGACGATCTACTACCCACAGGGCGCGCCGGAGCAGCTGCCGATGCTCTCCAAGCGAGAGGTCGCCGAGCTGCTCCTCGACCGTATCCTCATCCGCCTCGACTCCCGCGGAACCGCACAGGAGCCCGAGGCCGAACAGGCCGGCGAGCAGTCCTCCGCGGCCGATGGGGCGACCGAGCCGGTTGCGTCCACACCGGAGGCCGCCTCGTGAGCCAGGCACCCTCGCCCGAGCACGCCGCCCGCCTGACCATCGCCTCGATCGCCCGGCTCTACGCCGACGGCGAACGCATCGCCATGCTCACCGCCTACGACTATCCCACGGCCAGGATCCTCGACGAGGCCGGGATCCCGATGCTGCTGGTCGGCGACTCGCTGGGCCAGGTCATGCTCGGCTACGACAGCACGGTCCGCGTCACCATGGCGGAGATGCTCCACCACACCAAGGCCGTGGTTCGTGGCACCAGACGCGCCCTCATCGTGACTGACATGCCGTTCCTCTCCTACGGCGTGACTCTGGAGGCCAGCCTCGAGAACGCCGGCGTGATGATGCGCGAGGGCGGCGCCGGGGCGGTCAAGCTCGAGGGCGGCGAACGCAGCGCGCGAACGATCGAATCGATCGTTCGCGCCGGCATACCGGTCATGGGCCACATCGGCCTGACGCCTCAATCGATCCACCAGCTGGGCGGCCATCGAGTCCAGGGCAAGACGCGGGACACCGGCCGCCAGCTCCTCGCCGACGCCCTGGCGGTCCAGCAGGCCGGCGCCTTCGCCGTGGTCCTAGAGCTGGTGCCCGAACAGCTGGCCGCCGAGATCACCAGGCGGCTGCACATCCCCACGATCGGCATCGGCGCGGGCGCGGGCTGCTCGGGCCAGGTCCAAGTGATCACGGATCTGCTCGGGCTCAGCGCCGACTTCACGCCGCGCCACGCCCGTCACTACGCCGAGTTGCATTCGATCATCAAGTCCGCCGCCGAGGCGTATGGCGAGGACGTCCGCGCGGGCGTCTTCCCCGGCCCCGAGCAGAGCACGCGGATGGACGACCGGACGCTCGACGAGATCCTGGGGCGGACGGCGCTGGACCGGGCGGACGGAATGGAAGCAGCCCACGGCATTCCGCTCGACCGGGACCTCTAGCCTCGTGGCCAGACCCGTCGCGCTGCCCCAGGTCGTTCGAACTCGGGCCGATCTGCGTGACGCGCTCGCCGAGGCCCGCCGGCCGGTGGGCCTCGTAACGACGATGGGCGCCCTGCACGAGGGCCACGCCTCGCTGATCCGGATGGCTCACGCGGACAACGCGACGGTCCTGGTGACGATCTTCGTCAACCCGCGCCAGTTCAACGAGAGATCGGACTTCGAGGCATACCCGCGTGATGAAGCGGCCGATGTCCGGGTCTGCGGCGCGGCGGGCGCGACGATGGTCTTCATCCCGCCTGTCGAGGAGGTCTATCCCGACGGCTTCCAGACGAGCGTCCGGGTGGGCGCGCTGACGGAGCCACTCGAGGGGGCGTCTCGGCCCGGGCACTTCGAGGGCGTGACCACGGTCGTGGCGATTCTCCTGACGCTGGCCGGGGCGGAGCGCGCCTACTTCGGCCAGAAGGACGCCCAGCAGCTGCTCGTGATCCGGCGCATGGCCGCCGACCTCGGGATTTCCACGGATATCGTTGCCTGCCCGATCGTCCGCGAGCCGGACGGACTGGCACTGAGCTCGCGCAACGTCCGGCTCACTCCCCAGCAGCGGGCGGCCGCCCCGGTGCTGCGAAGGGCGTTGTCGGCCGCCCGCGCCCGATACGACGCCGGCGACAGGGACGCGGAGATCCTCCGCGCGACGATGCAGGTGACGCTCGCCGCCGAGCCACTCGCCGCTCCCGAGTATGTGAGTTGCGCGGACCCGGCCACGCTTCGTGAGCTGGACCGCCTGACCGGCCCGGCGTTGCTCTCCATGGCGGTCCGATTCGGCGCCGTCCGCCTCATCGACAATGAGCCGCTTTCCTAGAGAGCGCACGACCGGAGGCGCCACGGCGCCGTGACCGCGCGGCGGCTCCACTGCCCGGCGCCACTCCCGGGAACCGCCGGCGCTGTCCCCGCGTCCTCCCTCCGACAGCCGCCCACACGCGGCCCCCGTGAGTCGATCACAAGAGGGTGCAGCGATGACCACCGACACCGACGAACCGCAACCGACCAAGCGCCAGACGGAAGCGACCGACGGCGCAACGGAACCACATTCCGGCAGCCTCGCCGGCAGGGTCGCACGGCGAATCGCCCGGGCGCGCATCGGCCGCGTGCCAGTTGGCGGGCTCCTGGCGGCCGTCGCGATCGTGGCCCTTCTGGGCACGGCCTACAACCTCGGCACCCCGACCGCGGGAGCCGCCCTTGACGCCGAGCGGGGACCGGGGGCCGTCGGCGCGCCTGTCGTCGGCGGGTTCAGCTCCGACACGGCCGGCGGTTCGGGCGGCGGCGCGGCCGGGGTCGCCAAGCTCAACAGCCTGGCGCTCCCCGCCGACAGCGGCACCACCACGACCACGGAAGTCGACCAGCTGACCGCGACTCTGGAGGCAAGCCAGATCGTCAAGACCGGCTCGATGGCGCTCGAAGTCACGGATCTGGACAAGGCGGTTTCCCAGGCCCAGTCGACCATCGTGGGAATGGGTGGCAACGTCAGCCAGTCGTCCAGTTCCGGCGAGAAGGATTCGGCCGTGGCGACGGTCGAGTATCGCGTGCCCGTAGCCAGGTGGGACGACGCTCTGGCCGCGATGCGCGCCCTCGGCACCAGGGTCATCTCCGAGCAGACGGATTCCACCGATGCCACCGCACAGGTGATCGACCTGGACGCTCGCATCTCCAACCTCCAGGCGACCGAGTCCGCTCTCCAGTCCATCATGGCCCGAGCCTCGGCGATACCCGACGTCCTCGCGGTCGAGCAGCAGCTCAGCACCACCGAGGGCCAGATCGAGGAGCTCTCAGCCCAGCAGACGCTTCTCAAGAACCAGGCGGCCATGAGCACGCTGACCGTGTCGTTCTCGACCCCCGGTCAGACCGACACGACCCAGGCCGCCCAGGGCTGGGATCTGGGCGCTCAGATCGATCAGGCGGTTGCGACGCTCGTCCACATTGGCCAGGGGCTGGTCACGATCGTCGTCTGGGCCGTAGTCGTCGGCCTCCCGGTCGCGATCGGGCTGGCGCTTCTGTGGGCGATCTGGTGGATCGTCCGTCGCATCGCCCGACGGCGGCGTGGCTCGGTCGCCACGGCGTGAGCGCCCGGGCCGGGCGGACGTGAACCGCAACCCGGTCTGAAACGCATTACCCAGGGAGTTCGCCGGGCACGTTCCGGCGACAGAGGGCAGAGAGAGGGTCGCACATGCGTGCCAGAGGGTTCTTCTTCGTCGTGCTCGTCGCGGGCGCAATGGTCGCCGCGTGTTCGAGCTCCGCATCGACACCGGGCTACGACTACGAGTACCAGAACGCGGCCCCAAGCATGGCGCCGGCCGCCAGCGATCTCCACGGCGGCGGCCCATACACCGCGGCGTCGGCAGCCGCCACGGCAGCTCCGGCGGACCAGGATGGCGCGAGTCCAGCCAGCGGAGGGTCAGTCTCGACCTCCAGCGTGCCGCAGCCCGAGGACCAGATCATCAAGACCGGCTCGATCTCCATTCAGGTCGGGAACCTCGATGTGGCGATCGCCCAGGCCACCGATCAGATCCACGCCCTGGGCGGGTGGCTGGCCGGCTCGGACCGGACGGTCACAACGGCGTCGGACCTGGCTTCGGTCACCTACCGTCTCCCGGTCAATGAGTTCGAGAACGCGCTCGCGGTCATGCGCAGGCTCGGCGACAAGGTCCTGAGCGAGCACACCGATTCGACTGCCGTCGGCGGGCAGATCGTCGATTTGCAGGCGCGCATCGCCAATCTGAGGGCCAGCGAGAAGGCGATCCAGGCCATCATGTCGAAGGCCAACACGATCGGCGACGTCCTCACCGTCCAGGAGCGCCTCTCCGACGTCCAGGGCCAGATCGAAGAACTCTCGGGTCAGCTGGCGGGCCTGTCCGATCAGGCGGCCTACAGCACGTTGACGGTGACCTTCGAGGTGCCAATCCAGCCGACGCCCAGCCCTAGCCCCTCGCCCACGCCATCGCCCAAGGCCACCGCGACACCCATTCCGTGGAGCGCGGGCGATCAGGCCGGCCAGGCTGCCGGAACGCTCGGCGAAGTCGGCAAGGGCACGGCCACGGTCCTGATCTGGCTCGTCATCGTCATCCTGCCGATCGCTCTGGCACTCGTGCTCCTGCTGGCCCTACTGGGAGGCGCGGCGCGGCTCCTCGACCCGATCCGCAGGCGGCTCTTGCCGTTCACGGTGGCCCAGCCAGTGACATTCGCGCAGCCGGCGATGCCGTATCAAGGCCAGCCGGCTCCCGGTGCCCCCGCCACGCCGCCTCAGACCCGGCCGAAGCGCTGATCGGTCGTGGGAAAAGCCGCGGCTCGGTGCGCACTCCCTGCATCCAGGCCGGGCCCGCCCTGCCGGGCCCGGTTCTGTTTCGGGCCGGTCTACTTCGGCCTAGCCGCGGCTGCCTGTCTTGCGTTCGACCAGCGCCACGACCTCGCGCATCCTGCTGACTGTCTCTGCATCGACGGCATCGGGCTCGAGGTATGGACCGAGCCGCTCGAGGATGTCCACCACGAGGCCGAAGAAGACGCTCGCGTCGGCCAGGAAAAACTGCGGCTCGTTGTTGTAGCGAACCAGCGTCAGCCGGCCCTGCAGCACTCGCCGCTCGTCCACGTGGGCGACCTGCGTCGAGAAGTTGTGACCCTGGATCCCGTCGGGGTTGTTCAGGTAGTTGAGGGCATTGTCGATGGCCAGGCCAAATCGCGCGCGCCAGGCGACCAGGCGCTCCTGCACTTCGGGCGGGATCCTCACTTCGGCCGTCTCGTCGAAGACCTCCGGCGTCACCGTCAGCAGGCCGACCAGCGTCGCCCCCGCACGGGCGCCGAGCATCACCTGAAGTGACCGCTCCAGGGTGAAGACCTCGGAGTCGAAACGCGGGCTGGTGATGACGTCGGTCAGGAGATCCTCGACGTTGTCCAGAACGCCCGGCTCGGCGAGGGCGTTGGCCAGGTGGAGCGTTTCCTCCTTGAACAGGAACTTCTCTTCGTGGTCGAGCATGGATGCTCCTATGCCGAGCGGCGCCCGGTCGGCGCTACGTCGCTGTTCGGCCGGCCCGCGCTGGTCGTCAGCCGTGGGATCGTAGCACCGGGAAGTGAGCGAGGAGCGGAGGCGGCAACGAAGGCATCGGCCGGCTGCCAGACCGCCACGGAACGTTCTCGCGTGGCCGACGGCCGAGGCCGAGGCGGCCGGGAGCACCGGAGCGAGCGGACTCAAACGTCCGCGAGCGAGGAGCGCAGCGGCCAACGAAGGCATCGGCCGGCTGCCAGGCGAGGAGCGGCCCCGACGCGAGGGGGGACGTCGGGGCCGCAGAGAGATTCGCTCTCGGTGGTTTACGGATAGAGGCCGCGGACCGAGGTCGCGTCCGCCACTCGCTGGACGGCGAGCATGTATGCCGCCGTCCGCATGTTCACTCGCTCCTTGAGGCTCATGTCGAGCGTGCTGGCGAAGGCCTTGGTCATGATGGACCGCAGCTTCGCGTTCACTTGCTCGATGCTCCAGAAGTCGCGATCGAGGTCCTGGACCCATTCGAAGTAGCTGACCGTGACACCGCCGGCGTTGCAGAGGATGTCCGGGATGACGAACTTGGCGTTCTTGTAGAGGATCTCGTCCGCCTCAGGGGTCGTCGGGCCGTTGGCGGCCTCGGCGATGATCCGGGCCTTGACCCTGCCCGCATTTGCGGCCGTGATCTGATTTTCCAGCGCCGCCGGGATGAGGATGTCGCAGTCGACCTCCAGCAGCTCGGCGTTGCTCATCTCCTTGGTGCCCGGGAAGCCGACCACTGTGTGGTGCTCCTGCTTCCAGGCCAGGACCGAATTGGGATCGAAGCCATCCGGCTTGTAGATCGCGCCCGTCGAATCACTCACGGCGATGATCTTGGAGCCTTCGGCGAACATCAGCTGCGCGGCGATGGCTCCGGCGTTGCCATAGCCCTGGACGGCGACACGGCACTTGGCCAGGTCCATCCCCAGGTGGCGCGCGGCGTCCTGGATCGTGTAGACGGCACCCTGAGCGGTCGCCTCGTTGCGACCTTCAGACCCGCCGAGCGGGATCGGCTTGCCGGTGACCACGGCCGGGCAGGTGTACCCGACATGCATCGAGTACGTGTCCATGATCCAGGCCATCGTCTGGGAGTTGGTGTTCACGTCCGGCGCCGGGATGTCCTTCTCCGGGCCGATGATGATGCTGATCTCGGTCGCGAAACGCCTTGTGAGGCCCTCCAGCTCGCGCTGGCTGAGCTTCTTCGGATCGACTATGACGCCGCCTTTGCCACCGCCGAACGGAATGCCGACGACGGCGCATTTCCAGGTCATCCACATCGCCAGGGCTTTGACCTCGTCGAGCGTCACGTCCTGGTGATAGCGGATGCCGCCCTTGGCCGGGCCACGGCCGAGGTTGTGCTGGACCCGATAACCCGTGAAGACCCTGACCGAGCCGTCGTCCATCTTCACCGGGAAGTGGACGGTCAGCTCGCGCTTCGGCTCGCGCAGAACCCTCCTCAGGCCCGGGGACAGCTTGAGATGCTCGGCGGCCAGGTCGAACTGGCGCTGGGCGACGTCCCACGCGTTGATCGCGGGAGCGATCTGTTGGGTCGCCATGTTCTCGAAACCCTCCAGTGCCGGAGCAGCCAACGGAGGCGACCGATCGAGTGGTTCGGCCTGCTTCCTCGAACGTCCCCGACAACGTCGCGGCGGCCTTCCGATTGGCCCGGAAAGCGGCACCGCAGGTTCCACTTGGGGCCGAGTATAGACCTCACCCAGAAAACTGCCAGTCTCAGTGGAGCGTCGGTTCACGGGCCGGAAGCCCTAACGTTATGGCACTCTCGAGCCGATGGCGCCGAACGATTCGTGGGTCGCCGTGGCAGTCACCCTTACACGTGCCTTGACCCTGCAGGGCGCTTCCGGGGCCGCTGGAGCCACGTTGGGAGCCGCCCGAGTCGCGCCCGCTCATTCCGCAAGAACGAGGACACCGCCGTACGCGCCCGGACCGACGTGCGAGCCTATCACGGGCCCGATGATCTGCGCGGTGACCAGCCTGGGGGCCGGACCCGGGAGGCGCGCCAGCACGTCGTCGCGGAAGGCGACCGGGTCGATCGGAGGCGCGTACAGGATATGCAGCTCTGCCAGCGGCCGCTCCGACATGAGCTCGATGAGCCGCTCGCGAGCCTTGGCCCGGGTGCGCGGCTGTTCCACCGGGACGACCAGGGCATTCTCGATCGTCATAATCGGCTTGATCGACAGCAGCCCGCCGATAGCCGCCTTGGAGTTGCTGATTCGACCGCCCCTTCGAAGGTACTCGAGCGTCTCGAGGGCGACGTAGAAGAGCGTCTGGTTGCGCAGCCGGGTCAGCGCCTCGGCGATCTTGCTCGCGGTCGCCCCCTCGGCCGCCATGGCCGCGCCGCGCAGCGCCAGGGCCCCGATTGCCATCGACGCCGACCTCGAGTCGACGACCTCGATCTGGCGGCCCGGCAGCATCTCCCGAGCCATCCGGGCGCTCTGGACCGTGGCCGAGAGGGTTTCACTCAGGCAGACGCACACGACGCCGTCCGACCCATCGTCGAAGGCCTGCTCGAATACCCGTTTGAACTGCCCTGCGCTTGGTGCGGCAGTGTGGGCGAACGGACTTCCGGGGGTGCTCATCTCCTTCCAGAAGTCCTCGGGCGCCAGCTCGTCCGGCGACAGGTAGCTGCGGTCGCCGAAGGAGACGGTCAGCGGCACCTGGCGGATCCTGCCCTCGCTCAGGTGGGCCCGCGTGAGGTCGGATCCGGAATCGGTGACTATGGCGACGGTCATCGTTCCTCCTTGGTTGCCGCAGCGGTCGATCCATCCCCGTTGCCGGCGGCGCCCGTCGACGCGTCCCGAGGGGCACCGATCGGGGCCGCTGCGGCCCCATTCTGCATCGCCGCACCCAGCCCGACTACGTCGTTCCGCCGCAGATTCGCGAGCGTCACGAGACCAATGCCCAGAAGGATGGCCGTGGCCACCAGCAACCCATCGATGCCTCGCCAGGAGGCAAAGATGCCACCCAGCACGGCGCCGATCACTTGGCCCAGGCCCAGGAAGACAGAGTAAAGGCCCATGATCGCGCTCCGGTCTTCCTCGAAGCCCTCACTCACGTCGGCCAGGAGCCCCAGTGCGGCGGGCGTGGCGCCCGACATCATGAACAGGGCAACTACGGCCACGCCGCCGAGCGCGATCAGGATAGGCGTGGAGGTCCCGCCCAGATGGTTGATGGCCAGCACGTCGAGAGCCATTACGACGAAGGCGCCGACGCCGACAAGAAGCATCGTGGTCCGCCGGAAGCGAGCGTAGACAGAACCCCAGAAGACCAGCCCGATCCCGAAGACAACCGCCAGAACGGCCTCGCCGTCGCCGATCGAGGTCGCGGAAATGCCCCTCATGAGGAACTGGCTGGGGTCGTAGATGTTGCCCTTGATGAGCAGCGGCGCCTGGAGTGCCCACAGGCCGAGGATGGCGTTGATGGCCAGCCAGGTGGGGGCGAACAGAAGCACGCTGCGGCTGGTAGCCAGCCGCCAGTAGCGACCCAGCCCGAGCTCGGCGGTTCCGCCGGAACGACCCGCCGGCTCGCCTGCGCGTTCGTGCGACACCTCCGACACTTCGGACACGCCGTAGGCATAGAGGGCGAGCGCCACGAGATAGAACATGCAGTTGAGGAAGAACGCGGACCGGCCGAAGGCGTCCCAGAGGTGGCCGGCCAGAAGCGGTCCGACGGCCAGCATCCCTCCGAGCGAGACGAGCTCGAAGAGCGAGACGACGCGGCCTCGCAGCTTCTCGTCGTGAGAAGTCTCGGCGGCGATGAAGCCGAGGGTGGACGGGACCGAGGCGGCAGTGGAACTACCCTCCAGAAGGCGAGTGATGAAGAGCAGGGGCAGGTGGGTGGTGAGGCCGGTCATGAAGACCGCTGCCGACCCGAAGAGCGGACCGAGGAGCATGATGACTTTGCGCCCGTAACGGTCCGCAAGGACCCCGAAGACAATCGCGCCCGTTAGCTCCGTGACGTAGAAACCGCCGGTCAGCAGCGAGAGGGCGCCCGGGCCGGTGCCCCTGTCCCTGGTCATGTCGTCCACCAGGTAGACAAGCATCCCACCCGTGATCGCGGTGCTGACCCGCAGCACGAAGGTAGCCAGGAGCATCGAGGCGATCGATCGATTCATGGGTCGTTAGCCTAACGGCCGCGGCGAAAGCGTGCGGCCTCGGAACGGACCGGAGCCCCGCCGGGACTGTGCCTTGTGCGCGCGCGGCCTCGCCCGATCGGCAGGGCTCGCGCGCGGGCGCGGAAAGGGGCGGGTCTATACTCAGACCACCGGTGGCTCGCCGCGCTCACAATCGCCCCTGCCACCGGTTCGGCTAACCGGCTCGGTCGGCGAGGGGCGACCCAGGCTGGCCCGGCCGGCACCGCGAGCGACGCGGGACGAGACCGGTCGCCACTTGCGCCAATGCAAAGAGGCCCGCATCATCGAGCCACGCATCTGGAGGAGGCGTCTTGGAACTATCCGCTGTAGCGCCGCCTCTCGCCCCATCTGGCGTGGCCATGGGAAGCGCAGCGCACGGCCCGGAGGATCACCCTCCGACGCTCGGAGTACAGCCATGACCGGCCGCGCTTCGAACAAGCGGGCCGCGAGCGACCCGGCCGGCGAGGTCTCGAGAGGGGAGCAGTCGACCCTCTCAGAGCGGGTGTTTGCGCTGCCGGGCAGAGGCGGTCTGATCGACACACCCACACGCCGCCGGGCGGGAGTGTTCCGCCGGGCCTTGCGCCGGGAGATCACCCGCCTGCGAGATCCGCGCCGCCTTCTGCTCGTGATCCTGCTCGGCTTCGCCTGCGGCCTGGTCCTGGCCGGCCTGATTGCGCGTGGCGAGGCGGCCGGCGCGGACGCGCGGGCCTACTGGGCCGCGGGCCGCTTGTGGGTGAGCGGCGGCGACCCCTACCACCCCACTGGGCCGTTCATGCCGTATGTGTACACGCCGTGGATGCTGCCTATCTTCGTGCCGTGGTCGTTCCTGCCCTGGGATGTGGCATGGTTCTTCTGGCGCGGCCTGACGGTGGTCGCCCTGCTCTGGTCGGCGAATTGGGCTTACAGGCGCCGGCCGATGACGACAGCGATCCTCCTCATCCTGCTCTCCTTCCCGATCGCCGCGAACCTCGACACGGGCAACATCAACCTGCCGCTGGCGCTCCTCCTCTTTGGCGCCCAGTTCGCCGGGCCCAAGCTGGCCGGTCTGATATGGATGGTCGCCACGACCCTGAAGTGGTTGCCGGCGCTCTTCTGGCCGATTCTCACCCCACGCGGCCGACTGTGGGGCATCATCTGGTTCGTGCTGGCCGTCGTGCTGACGGTCCTGACCCTTCCCGCGACCCTGGTCCAGCTGCAGGTTCTGTTCGGGTTCCCGCGGCCGGCCAGAATCGATTACTTCGTCTTCGCCTGGGCCATCGTGCCGTGGGCCTACCTCCACCCCGAAGGCTTCCGCTGGCTGATGCCGTCGGAATGGCCCGGGATCGCCCGAACCGTCGTGTCGGCGGGGGCCGTCTGGCGGCTCCACTGGCGACGCAGCCCGGAGCGAACGGCCGAGACTCTGCGACGCGTGATGCGCTCCCGCGTCCGTGTCTTCCTGGGGCTCCGCGGCGCATAGCCGAGTCGTAGACGTCCTCGTGGCCCGGTACCCCGGCAGCGGAGAGGGTCGCAAGGTTGCTAAGGCGCTGTAGCGCCGGAGCTACCGGCGGCGGATCTCACGCTCGAACTCGGGGAAGTATCGGGCGATCACCGACAGGCCGAACGAGCTCAGGATCGACTCCTTGGGCTCGCGCGCAAGCAGGAACTCGAACGAGCGCCTGACCAGGTCCGTCGGATCGGCCACACCGGGGGCGAAGCGGGCCAGCTCGGCCTTCGTCACGCCGACCTCGAACTCGCGGCTCGCGCCGTGGTCGGTGACCGTGACGCAGGCGACCCAGCCGCCATCGACCGGCGAGCATTCGACGGCGATCGCGCTCATCGTGACGGCTCCTCCGAAGCCCGGGTGATGCGGACTAGGCCGGCTGACAGCGCGGGCACCAGAACGTCCGCCGGTTCAGCCGACCGTGTCGCAGATCGAGAATGACCGAGCCGCAGCGGCGGCAGGGCCTGCCGGCCAGACCGTACACCCAAAGTCTGCTCTCGCTACGGCGATAGGCGCCAGGCGGTTCCGTGGTGACGCGCGCGCCACCCTCGCGATTCGCGAGGAGCATCCTCCTCGCCGACTGGATTAGGGCCCGGAGGACATCGTCGCCGCGATCGGCGACGAGATCGGCGACGCGGGCGAAGGGATCGACGCGCTCGACGAACAGGACTTCGCTCTTGTAGACGTTTCCCACTCCAGCCATCGCGCCCTGGTCGAGCAGCGCTTCGGCGATGGTCAGCGAGGCGCGTTCCGCGGCGCGGAGGCGGCGGGCGGCATCGGCGATCTCCGCCCCACCGAATTGTTCCGCCAGCAAATCCGGGCCCAGGGCCGCCAGGATCGGATGGATCACCTCGGCGCGGGCGTCGAACAGCTCGACCGTCGGGGCGTCAAAGCAGACGGCGACGCTGCCTTCCACCTCGAGCGCGAGGCGGGCGCGGGCGGCGGGGCGATGCCACCGTTCGCCGGCGGCGTATCGGTGCCACGACCCGTGCATGCCCAGATGAGTGCGAAGCTCCAGCCCGGAGTCGAAGTGGATGAGGAGCTGCTTGCCGCGCGACTCCACCGATTCCACGGTCGCGCCTACCAGCCGGTCCGCCCGGGGCCCGGGCTGGCGCGCGGAGGCGACCAGTATCCTGCGGCCCACGAGGTGCGGCCGAAGAGCCGCCGCCGTCCGGTAGAGCGTGTCGCCCTCGGGCATGAGCCTGACGTCCGGCTACCGACGCGGCCCGGAGCTGCGCTGCCCGGAGCCGCGAGGTCCGGGCGAGCGACGCCAGTAATTGTCGGCGAGGGCCGTTTCCGGAGGCAAGCCCCGTCCGGCCGCGACCACCCGCCGGCCCGAGGGTCGAAGGACGAAGCCGCGGTACCCGGCTGCGAAGCCGCAGTCTTCGAGGAGCGGCCGCCACGACGACGAAGCGGCCGGTGCCCCGTCGACGCGCGTGACCACCAGCTCCCGAAAGCGCCCGCCCTCGACAAGCTCGCGCAGGGCCGCCAGGGCCGCCCGCGCCGTCGCACCATCGTCAGCTGCCGACAGCGTCTGCAGGGAGTGGCCGCCCCGTTCCAGGTACAGCGCCGCGGCCCCGTCCACGAGGATCACGTAAGCGCCGGCGGCCCGCGCCAGGGGCCGCCGATCCGCCTCGCCGCGGCGCGGCCACGCGAGCGCGGCGCCGTATGGGTTCGCCGGATCGGCCGCGGCCAGCAAGTGGACCGCCGAACCGGCGGTGCCGTCGTCGGGGGCCTCGCGCATCGAACGCAGCCGGTCCACCGCCCCGGGCAGGGCAAACTGCGCCGCGCCGAGCCCATCGACGAAGTAGCCTCGGCGAATCCGGCCCGACTCCTCCATCGCCCGCAGAACCGGATACACGGCGCTGAAGCCGCCCGCGACCTCTTCGGCGGCGACCGCCTCGCGGGTCAGAACGCCGTGGCGCTCGAGCAGGACCGTGGCGAGGGAATGCAGCCGCGCGGTTGCCGCGGCGCCGCCGCTCCCGCCCCCGGCCGCAGGCCCGCCGCTCGCCTCTACGAGCGACCACCGTCCTGCCGCCTCCGGCGGACCCATCAGCAGCCGCCCGGGCCGCGGCCGCCGCTCGCCGGAAGGGCGCCGCCACCGCAAAGCCCGGAGCGGCGCGAACGTGTCGTTTGTCAGCTCGCCGGCCCAGACCAGGTGCCACAGCACGTCGAGGACCTCGCGCTCGGGGGCCGCCCCTGCGGCCGACGCCAGCTCCCGGTAGAACGAGGCACCGCGCTGGCGCAGGCGGTCGCGCAGCCGGTCATGGACCTCGCCGTGCGGTGGCTCGGCGTCGCCGGCCGCAAGATCCCGCAGCGCCGCTCGACCGGGGCGGTACAGGACGACCCGCCCATCGTCGCGCCCGAGGCTGCCGCGCCCAACCCACGCCACCTCGCCGAGAGCGCCCATCTCGTCCAGCAGGCGCGGCTGGTAGCCCGGAATCCGGGCTGGCAGGACGTCGCGCTCCAGGACGGAGGCCGGGATCGGCACGCCCGCCAGCTGATCGACCACCTCCGCCAGCCGTTCCAGGGCCGCTTCGGGCCGGAGCGGAGCCGGGCCGCCGCCGCCCGCCGGCTCCTCGCCGACCGACCGAACCCCCTGCCAGACCGGCAGGAAACGCGCCAGGACGACCTGCTCGACCGGCTCGACCTCGCGCCGCAGGCGCGCCAGGGAGCGGCGCCGCAGCTGGCGCAGGACCTCCGGGTCGCACCACTCGCGCTCCGTGCCGGCGGGCCGGAATTCGCCGCGAAGGATCGTGCCCGCTTCCAGCAGCCGCTCGAGCGCCCCCTCGACCCGAGCCACCGGCGCCGCCCATCGCCGCGCCGGCTCCGGGGCGTGGAACGGGCCGTGCCCCCGAGCCCAGCGCGCCACGAGTCCGCCGAGAGCGTCCGCCACCGGCGCCAGGAAGGCCGTCGGAACGCCGGCCGGCAGCGCCACTCCGAGGGCATCGCGGTATCGGGCCGCATCCTCGATGGCGATCCAGCGATCCTCTCCGGCGATGCGCAGGGCGATGGCGCGGCGCGAGCGCTCCAGGGCGCGCAGCCATTCTCCGGCGGCCGGCGGCTCCACGATCCGCGCCGCGACCTCCTCGACCGAGAGATCGCCCAGCCGGCGCAGCAGGTCGTGCAACGCATCCACCGACCGCGCGGCCCGCTCGGGGACGAGCGCCTGGAGCGCCAGCTCCAGGTCCGCCAGTGCCGCGGGATCGATCAGATCGCGCAGCTCCTCCTGGCCGAGCAGCTCGCGCAGCAGCTCGCGATCCAGCGCAAGCGCGCCCGCCCGCCTCTCCGCCAGCGGGGCGTCGCCCTCGTACATATAGGCGGCCAGGTAGTCAAAGAGCAGCGAGCCGGCAAACGGCGACGCCGCGACCGTCTCCACGTCGCGGACCTCTATCTCGCGCCGCGCCACTCCCCCGAGGATCTCGCGCAGGGCCGGCAGGTCGAACAGGTCGGCCAGGCATTCGCGGTACGTCTCGACGATGATCGGGAACGAGCCGTACCGGCTGGCCACGGCGAGCAGCCCCGCCGAGCGCTGCCGCTGCTGCCAGAGCGGCGTGCGCGACCCTGGCCGGCGCCGCGGCAACAACAGCGCCCGCGCGGCGTTCTCCCGGAAGCGTGCCGCAAACATCGCCGAACTGCCCAGCCGGCCAACGACGAGGTCCTCGACCTCCTCGGCCGAGGGAAAGAGGAGGTCGAGAATCGAGCCATCGTGGCTGCCCACCGTCTCGGGGGCGCCCGAGCCGTCGCCCCGGCGGCCCCCGGCCACCTCGCCCTCCGGCAGCCGGATGGCGATGCCGTCGTCCGACCAGATCGTCTGCGTACCCTGGCCGAGACGCCCTTCCAGGCGCGCCTCGATCGCCATCGCCCACGGCGCGTGCACTCGCCCGCCGAACGGCGTCAGCACGACGATCCGCCAGTCGCCCAGCTCGTCCCGGAACCGCTCGACGACGATCCGGCGGTCCGTCGGCAGGTGGCCCGCGACCTCGCGTTCCTCGGTGAGGTAGCCCAGGACGTTCTCGGCCGCCAGCTCGTCCAGGTCGTGGTGATCGAGGAGCCGCCGCCGGGCTCGCTCCCGGCCGCGCTCGCCGCCGCCCAGATCGCCCTCGAGCTCACGTATGAACTCGCCCAGTGCCCGCCCCAGCTCGATCGGCCGGCCCAGCCCGTCGCCGTGCCAGAAGGGGATCTTGCCGGGCACGCCCGGCGCCGGCGACACGACCACCCGATCGGGTCGGATCTCTTCTACACGCCAGCTCGTGGCCCCGAGCGCGATCACCTCGCCGACACGAGACTCGTACACCATCTCCTCGTCGAGCTCGCCGACGCGCCGTCCCGGAGTGCCCGCTTCGCCGACCAGGAATACGGGGTAGAGCCCGCGGTCGGGAATGGTTCCACCACTGGTGATTGCCACCGTCCGGGCGTCGCGCCGGCCCTCGACGCGGCCCGTCTCCCGGTCCCACACTACCCGCGCCTTCAGCTCCGCGAACTCGTCGGAAGGGTATGCCCCGGCCAGCATGCCAAGGACGGCGTCGAACGCGTCGCGGGTCAGGCTCTCGTAGGGCGCCGCCCGCCGCACCGTCTCGAACAGCTCGTCCGCCGTCCAGGCCTCACGGACCGTCATGGCCACGATCTGCTGGGCCAGCACGTCGAGCGGGTTGCGCGGCAGCTTCGTCTCTTCGATCGCGCCCTCGTGCATGCGCGCGGTCACGACAGCACACTCGAGGAGGTCGCCCCGGTACTTCGGGAAGAAGATGCCGCGGCTGGGCTCGCCGAACTGATGTCCGGCGCGACCGACGCGCTGCAGTCCGCTGGCCACGCTCGCGGGGCTTTCGACCTGGATCACGAGATCCACGGCGCCCATGTCGATGCCGAGCTCGAGCGAGCTGGTGGCCACGATCGCCGGCAGGCGGCCGGCCTTCAGCGCTTCCTCGATCCCGACGCGCTGTTCGCGCGCCAGGGAGCCGTGGTGGGCCCGAACCAGCTCTTCGCCGGCCAGCTCGTTGAGCTTGTTGGCCAGCCGTTCGGCCAGTCGGCGGGAGTTGCAGAAGATGATCGTCGAGTGGTGTTCGCGGATCAGCTCGAGGATCCGCGGGTGGATCGCCGGCCAGATGCTGCTTCGCGCCTCCGGGGCCGTGACCGGGCCGCCAGGCTGCTCCTCGGGCGGCAACAGTTCACCGAGCTTGCTCATGTCCTCGACTGGAACTCGGACGGAGAGTTCCAGAGCCTTGCGCGAGCCGGCATCGACGATCGAGACCTCGCGCGATTCCCCCGCCCTTCCCGGCCCGATGCCGCCCAGGAACCGGGCGATCGTCTCGACCGGGCGCTGGGTCCCCGACAGGCCGATCCGCTGGGGCGGGCGCGCAGTCAGCTTCTCCAGCCGCTCCAGGCTCAGGGCCAGGTGGGCGCCTCGCTTGGTACCCGCCAGAGCGTGGACCTCGTCGACGATGACGTGCTCCACGCCTCGCAGGATCTCGGCCGCCTGGCTGGTGAGAATCAGGTAGAGCGACTCGGGGGTGGTGATCAGGATGTCCGGCGGGTTTCGGGCCAGTTGGCGCCGCTCCTCGGCCGGCGTGTCGCCGGTCCGCACGCCGACCTCGATCCGGGGCGCCGGCTCGCCCAGCCGCTCCGCCTCCAGGCGGATGCCGGCCAACGGAGCCCGCAGATTCCGCTCAACGTCGTAGATCAGGGCCTTCAGCGGCGAGACGTACAGGACGCGGACGGATCCGGGGACGGCAGTTGTTCGCGGCCGGGGCTCGCGGGCCAGCCGATCGAGAGTCCACAGGAACGCTGCCAAGGTCTTGCCACTGCCGGTCGGGGCGTGGATCAGCGTGTGGCGCCCGGCCGCGATGCTCGCCCAGCCCCCGGCCTGGGCCGGCGTCGGCGCCGCGAAAGCCGAGCGGAACCACTCGGCGACCGCGGGGCTGAACAGCGCAAGCGGATCGTCAGCGGCGGGAATCGGCGTCTTCGGTTCGGGCGAGTCGGATGCGGCAGCCACGAGACCGCCAGTATAGGCGTCGCCCGAGTATTAGACCATCCGTTCTCATGGCCCCAGGCCAGACGCCGGCGTCTGTCTAGCAGCTCAGGCCGCCGCCCCCGCTACTTCCGCCGCCGATTCCGGCCGGAACGGTGTTCAGGCCGTTGGCCACGATGCCACGGATCTTGGCGAGCGAAGTCGAGTCCAGCATGTCGTACGCGGCACCGGTCGTGGTCGGGTCGAGGCTGTAGTCGGCCGTGTTGCTCGTGCCGATCTTCGCTGCCAGAGCGGCGATCGTCGGCGCGTCAGATTCGGGCAGGTTGGTCCAGACCGACCCGCCGAGAGCGTTCAAGATCGCGGGGACCTGCGGAAGCAGAGCGCACGGGTCAACCTGGTCCCGGACCGCCCTCAGGACCAGCTGCTGGCGCTTCATGCGGTAGTAGTCGGAGTCGTAGCCGACGACGTGGCGCAGCCGAGCGTACTCGAGAGCGACCGTTCCGTTCATGATCTGCTGCCCGGCCTTGATGTCGATGTTGTAGACATCCTTCCCGCCGTTGGCCGGCTCGTAGCCGTAGCCCTTCTCCTGCTTGACTTCGTAGGGGACGTCGATGCTCAGGCCGTTCGGGGCCAGGGCGTTGATCAGCGCGACGAAACCGGGCAGGTTGATCACGACCGTACCGTCGACCTGGACGTTGGCGAGCTCGCTGACCGCGCCCTGGAGAGCTCCCAGCCCGCGCAGGAACTTGGAGGTCGTGCTGTTGCCCGTGCCGTACTGCGCATACCAGGAAGGATGGACGTTAGCCGCCTCGTTCCACAGGTAGTCGATCAGGAAGTCGGCGTTGAGCTGGCCCGGTCCGGCACCGAAGCAGTGACACGCGTAGTGCGCTGCCGACGCCGGCGGGAGCGGGACGTTGATCATGTTGCGCGGAATGCCGTACATGGCCGCCCGCCCGGTCGCAATGTCCACCTGGAGCAGGATCATCGAATCGGGCCGGAGGCCGGAGTAGCGGCTGCCGCCCGGGCCGGCGTCGATGCCGATCAGCAGAACGTTGAGCTGGCCATCGGCAGCCCAATTCGTGGCCGTCCCGGTGAAGTTGGGCAGGTCTCCGAGCGAATAGACCACGGGCGCCTTGGTGGCGAGCGGCGAGCCGGAGGCGCCGATCGAGCCGGACGCCGTAGGATCGGGCGGAAGAGTGTCGATGGCGTTGTCGTCCAGCGGCATCGAGGAGCTGGGCCCAGGCGTGCCGTTGCCCGCGATGAAGATCGGCGCCGGCGCGAAGATGTTCGAAAGCGCGTTGACGCCCGAGTACGTCACGGAGGCCGCCTCGCCGTACAGGACGCTTGTCGCCAGCACGATCCCGATCATCACCGGTCCGGCAAATCGGACGCCGCGCGGTGCCTTCCTGATGCCGCGCAGCGACCCACCGGCGAGCCAGTAGGCGTCGACGACCACGAATGCATGACACACGAGCAGGCCGAGGAGGACGAGCGTGAGGTCGGTCAGCCAGGCAGTCGACCCGGTGGCCGCGAACAGGAGGGCGTGGTGGTCGAAGATGACGACGAGGAGGACGGCCACGATGACGGCGATCCAGGGAATCGCCACGATCAGGCCGCGTCTCGGCCGCCCGACGTAGGCGTGGCCGAGGCCGGGTATCAAGCTCAGGATTGCCGCCACGGCCGGTGAATACGACCGCTCGGGCGACTTGGGCCTGGCCCTCTTGTCCCTCTTCTTGGCGGTCGAAAGGGGTTTCCCGGTCACAGCGTAGGTCCTCCGTGCGTGTCGCATCATGCACGATTCCGTCGAATGAGGTCGGCAGGCCTGAGACGGCCGTGCTCAAGAAGCTGTTTCGGAGCGTAGCCCACGTCCTGGAGCCCTCCGGCCTGAGACGGCCGATCTGGACAA
>PLOC01000051.1 GCA_003141955.1 Chloroflexota bacterium | reverse complement strand
CGGGCCGATGTCACGCGCGCGGCCCAACTCGCCGCGCCGGCTCTCGATGCCTTCGACGACCTCTACAGCCGGACGCTGAAAGGGACTGGCGGCGATACCATCCACTAAGACGCATCAGCGATATGGGTTTCTCTGACGTCCAGCCGGCATCGGACGCCGCTCAGCTGGGGCGCTCGTCATCCCCCGCGTCGGCAGCCCTGCATCTTCACGCAACTCCGGCGACCGCCTCTTCGATCCAGCTGGGCACAGCGAGTCGGCACGTGGGAACCGCCGGTTCTCTAGCTTGAGGATGCACGACTCTCGCGTCCCGATCCGCTCGGCTCTCGTGCCTCCCTACCAATCACTAGCTTTGCTGGTGGTCGGGTGGATGGTAGGGAGGGGCAACTGCTACGGAAACTGGCGATTGAAATGCCAGGTTTAGGGCCCAAACCGCGACCTAGGCGAGGCGAATTGGGCGGTCGAAGGCGGGGCTCAAGCAGCCAAGTCGATGCTTGGGAAGCAGACACTCTGCCAGCTGAGTTACTCCCGCTCGGAGCAGGGATGTTATAGCAGATCGAGCTTCGAGTGCGGTAGGGCGGGGCGCTGGCTCGGAGCTCCGCGACTCTGGCGGCCCTGCGAAGGACTCGAGCGTGCCCGGTGAACAGACGTCGCCGGTCGGAGACCGCCTCGTTGGTCGGGACTCCTGCGGCAGCCCCCTCACCGACTCGCTCAGCGTCGTCCGGCATCGGTCTGGCGGAGCCCCAGTAAGCTGCGCCACCCAAGCCGTTCGCGCAAGCTGCGGGGCTACCTGGAGTAGGCAGGCAGCCGGGCCGCAGGGCACGATCATGTCTTGTTCTCCTTCGTTCTTGGCACGGGTTGTCGGAGCGTTCGGCGTCACTCCGATCCGTTGACGCGCCTCTGAAGCAAGAGTATCGTTCGCACTGATCTCGAACGGCGAGACTATGACTTAGGAAGGACAGCCATGTCCGAAACCGTAAGCGCGGAAGCACGGCTCCGCGCGCGGAACCAACTCACAATCCCGGACCCGATCGTGCGGGCCGCGGGGATCGAGCCCGGGGAGAAGTTCGTTGTTGAACTCGAACCAGACGATCAAGACACTGTTCTGCTTCGGCGTGTTCGGAACAGCTACGCCGGTTCTCTGCCAGGTCTTTGGGGACCGGATACCAAGGCCTACCTCGAGGGCGAACGCGCGTCCTGGGGCTAAGCCATGAGCAGGTCCTCCCTTGAGGCCGCGATTCCTCGTGGCGCTCAGATCCTGCTGGATACTTCCGTCGTCCTGGCGTATTTCGACGGTCGTGAGGCGATCAGTCCAGCCGCAACGCTGGTCATCGACGAATTCGTCAACAGCGGCCGCAACCCCGCAAGGATCAGCGCCGTGACTGTTGGCGAAACCCTGGTCCGTCCTATGAAAGCCGGCCAGGCGGCCGTGAACGTGGTCGAGTCGTTCCTGCTCCATTTCCCGAACCTGTCCGTGACGGTGGTGGATTACGGAGTCGCCCGCGAGGCGGCGCGCCTTCGTGCAACGACCGGGCTCAAGACCCCCGACTCCCTGATCATCGCCTCGGCACTGGACGGTATCACCTCGGTCGTGGTAACAAATGACGAGCGGTGGGCTGGCGCCATGGCGAAGGCCGCGCCGGGCCTGGCTCTCTGCCATCTAGACGCCCACGTTCCGCTCTAGGGGCGTCGCGGTCGGAGACCCATATTCGTCGGGCGCTAGCCCCTCCAAGGGCCACGAGCGACAGCGTATAACTGGGTCGAAATGGAGGGGTCGCCACGAGGGGAGCCATGGCACTGGGAGGCTCAGACTTGGGAAGCAGATACTCTGCCAGCTGAGGGTAGCTATAGCAGATCGAGGCTGCGAGCTGTGGCGGTGGCGGCTGTCGCGGCGCGTCTTCGCCCCGTCAGTCAGGAAGCCCCGGCCTCGGTGCATACGCCGTGGCCCACAGCCGTCGGTACGCGTCCTCCTCGACCGCCCAGCGGGCGTCGTCCCAGCCTAGTTCGGGCTGGGCGATCGCCCGGACTCGATCCAGCACGGCCGCACCACCCCCGGGCAGCTGAAGGCCGAGCCGGACACGGCGCAGGAGGAGGTCGTCCAAGTGGACGACTCCTTCCGACCGAGCGGCCCAGCGGACGTCCAGCCACGGGTCGAGGGCCCCCTCGATTACCTCGGTCTCGCCCGGCCCGGCAGCCGCCAGGGCGGCGGCGGCGTCGCGGCCGTGGCGACCCACCATGCGGCGGAGCGTGGCGGAGCCAAGGCCGGTGCCGGCGAACTCGGTTAGCGAACTGCCATCTGCGATGGTGTCGAGGGGCGCGCCGCCGGCAGCTGCCCGCCCGCCCAGGCGCGTCGCGACCCGGCGCAGCGAGTCGCGCGCTATGGCGTCGAACGTCGTCAGCTTCCCGCCCGTGACGGTCACCAGGCCGTTCTCCTCCCAGACGACGTGCTCGCGCGACTCGGCGGAGGGATCGGCTTTGCCGGTTCCGATTACGGGCCGTACCCCCGCCATCGAGGCAAGTGCGTCTGCGGCGGTGAGACGAAGTGATGGGAACATGTCCGCCAGCCATGCCTCGAGATAGTCAGCCTCGGCGGACGAGATGCGCGGTTCGAGGGCCTGATCGCCGGGCTCGTCGACATCGGTTGTGCCGACGATCGTCACGCCGTCCCACGGGTACGCGAACACCGGCCGATCGTCGGTGGGATGCCCGCTCCCGACGGCTCCTGCCAGGGGTAGACGCGCGGCAGGGAAGAAGAGGTGCGATCCGCGCAGCGGCCGGATGCGCGATGTGCCGCCCACGCCGACTCGAAGCACGTCGGCCGAAGCACCGGTCGCGTTGATAACGACTGAGGCCGTGACTTCGGAGGTTCTTCCGCCACCGTCTGGCCCGCCGTCGCGCGCCGCTATGCCCACGACTCGGCCGCCGGTGTCTCGCAGCGTGTCCTGCACCCGGACGTACGAGAGAGTGACCGCGCCGGCGGCGCGAGCGTCGGACAGCACGCGCAGGACCAGGCGGGCATCGTCCGTCCAGGCGTCGCCGTAGCGGAAGCCACCGGTCAGCCCGTCGCCCCGCAGCGCCGGGACGAGCCCGAGCATCTCGGCCTTCGACAAGTGCCGGTGCGTTCGCCGGCCCGCCAGCAGGTCGTAGGCGAAGAGGCCTGCGGTCAGCATCGCGCGCCCCGGCTTCGCCCCTCGATAAAGCGGCATCAAGAAGCCGAGGTCCTCGACGAGCCCGGGCGCCACCTTCAGGAGCGCCTCGCGGCCGGCCACGGAGTCGCGCACCACGCGGATCTGACCGTGCGCCAGGTAGCGGAGGCCGCCGTGGACGAGCTTGGACGACCGGCTCGAAGTTCCCCAGGCGAAGTCGCGCTGCTCCACGAGCGCCGTGCGGAGTCCGGCTTGGGCTGCCCGACGGGCGATCCCCGCGCCGGTGATGCCACCGCCGATCACGGCGACGTCCCACTGCTCGCGGCCGAGCGCCTGCCATGCCTCGTCCCGCCAGCCAGTTCGAAGCTCGGTGGTCTTCATCCCGCGGTTGCCTCCACTGCTCTGCTCCTCATCCGGGACGGTGACGAGTGCCTGGGCCAATTCTGCTCCTGCCCGGTCCACGACGAGCGGCTGCGAAGTGCCACGCAGCAGCGGCTGGCCTCTCGCGCCGCCACGCTCGCTGGCCGGCCGTCGGCTGTGCGCCGATGGTGACCAGTTAGCCGACGCCGGGCGATATGCTGTCGAACAACCAACCTGGGTCGTCGTCCCAACCCGGGCCCTGTCCAAGGCTCGGTCTCGAGGAGAGAGCGAATGGCCGGCAAGGGCTCATTCCGACCCGCTTGGCGCGAGGACGTGGCAAAGCCCGGGACGTACCGAACGATCTTCAAGTACTCCACGGACCGGTTCACGCACCCGCCCGATGCCTGGGTCGAGATGTTCAAGGCCGAGTTCGGCATGACCGACGCGGACTTCGTCACTCCGCTGGCAGGTGGCGACAACATCGTCACTCTGGACCACCCGTCTCGCCTGGATGAGCGTCACCGCGAGGCTTTCGCCGCGATCGTTGGCTCCGGGAACATCGCCGAGGATGCATACAGCCGCGTTCGCTACGGCCACGGCAAGTCCGTGGACGAGGATCTGGCCATGCGCCACGGCGAGGTGTCCGCGGTTCCGGACCTCGTCGTCCACCCGCGCCACAAAGAGGACGTTGTCGAGATCGTGCGGTACTGCGCTGCCAACCGCATCGCGATCGTGCCCTGGGGCGCTGGGTCTGGCTGCGTCCTGGGTACCCGCGCTGACCGGGGGGGCATCAGCCTGGTTCTCGGCACGCACATGAACAAGGTCCTCTCCGTGAGCGAGGCCAACCAGACGGCAGTGGTTCAGCCCGGGATCCTGGGCCCGGACTATGAGGCGGCGCTCAACAGCGCGCCGCAGCTGTTCGGCACGACGCGGGCCTACACCTGCGGCCATTTCCCTCAGTCCTTCGAGCTCGCCTCCGTCGGCGGTTGGATTAGCGCGCTCGGCTCGGGCCAGGCCTCCACCTACTACGGCGATGCCTACGACATCGTGTTGAGCCAGGAGTACGTGACGCCAGTTGGGGTCATCAAGACGTTCGACTACCCGGCTACCGCCACCGGTCCCAAGGTCAACGACATGCTCAAGGGGACCGAAGGGTCGTTCGGCGTCCTGGTGGAGGCGACGATGCGGATCTTCAGGCATATGCCCGAGAACCGCCGCTACTTCTCTTTCCTCTTCCGCGATTGGGATGGTGCGGTGGATGCGGCCCGCGAGATCTCACAGGGCGAGTTCGGGCTGCCGGCGGTGCTGCGGATCTCGGACCCGGAGGAGACCGAACGGGGGCTCAAGCTCAAGGGGTTCGACAGGGGGATCTTCAATTCGTATTTCAAGCTGCGCGGCTGCCAGCCCATGAAGCGCTGCCTGTGCGTGGGTATCGTCGAGGGCGAAAAGGGCTTCGCGAAGCACGTCGCCGCACAGGCGTCGCGCGTCGCCCGGGCTCACGGCGGCACATCGCTAACCGGCTTCGCCGCTCGCCAGTGGGAGCACGGGCGCTACTCGGACATCCACATCCGCGAGGACGTCCTCGATTTCGGCCTGGTCCTCGACACGCTCGAGACCAGCGTGACCTGGGAGAACCTGCACCGGGTCCACGACGGCGTTCGCGAATTCGTGAAGAGCCGGCCCGGGACGATGTGCATGACCCACGCCTCTCACTTCTACCCACAGGGGACGAATCTCTACTTCATCCTGATCCTGCGCCCGAAGAACCTGGAGGAGTTCGTCGAGTTCAGGAACGCGGTGGTGGAGAAGATCGTCGAGTTCGGCGGGTCGCTCAGCCACCATCACGGCGTGGGCCGGATGTTCGCGCCGTGGATCGAGAAGCACCTTGGGCCCGAGCAGATGGCGGTCCTACGCGCCCTCAAGGCGCACTTCGATCCCGACGGGGTCATGAACCCTGGCGGCACGCTCGGGCTGGATGCGGGGACCAAGAACACGGAATAGCGGCAGACGCTTCGAACGGATCGTGCACGAGGAGTCGCCATGGACGAGTCGGGACTTCCGAAGGACGGCGGGCTGATCCTCTCGATCGACGCCGGGACGCAGTCGATGCGGGCGGGGCTGGTGGACCTGGCGGGCAATCTCCATGGCCTGGTCAAGATTCCGATCGAGCCCTACGTCTCGCCACAGCCCGGCTGGGCCGAGCAGAGCCCCGCGTACTACTGGGCCATGCTCTGCCGGACGACGCGGCAGCTACTTGCTGAGAGCGCCATCCCGACTGATCGCATCCGCGCGGTCACCATCACCACCCAGCGCCACACGCTGATCAACGTCGACCGCGACGGTAACGAGCTGCGGCCGGCCATCGTCTGGCTCGACCAGCGCAAGGCCGAGATGCGGAAGGTGCTGCCCGGCTACGGCATCGCGCTCACGAAGCTCATTCGCCAATACCCGTTCTTCGAGTACGTCACCGAGTTCTGCCGGTCCAACTGGATCCGCCAGAATCAGCCCGATATCTGGCAGCGCACTCACAAGTTCCTCGGCCTCTCCGGTTACCTGTCCTATCACCTGACCGGCGAGTTCGTCGATTCGGCAGGGAACCAGGTGGGGACGGTCCCGTTCGACGTCAAGAAGTCCGGCTGGGCCCGCAAGGGCGACATGAAGCTGGTCCTCTTCCCGGTCGAACCCGAGAAACTGCCCGGCCTCGTGGCGCCGACGGCGCAGCTGGGCTCGGTCACGGCCCGGGCCGCCGAGGAGACAGGTATTCGCGCCGGCCTCCCGGTGATCGCCGCGGCCAACGACAAGGCCTGCGACGTGATCGGGTCGGGCTGCCTGACCCCGGAACGGGCCTGCATTAGCTTCGGTACGACCGCCACACTCAACACCCAGATCTCGCGCTACGTGGAGCTGCAGCCCTTCACACCGCCATACATCTCGGCTGTCCCCGGCCAGTTCTACACGGAGGTAACGGTCATCCGGGGAATGTGGCTGGTCTCGTGGTTCAAGGAAGAGTTTGGCTTCCGGGAGCGTCAGCTCGCCGAGGGCACCGGCACGACTCCCGAGGAACTGCTGGAGCAGCTGGTCCGCGACGTGCCGCCCGGCTCGCTGGGCCTCGTCTGCCAGCCCTACTGGACGCCTGGGCCGGAGCTCGACCCGAGCACGAAAGGCGCGATATTCGGCTTCGGCGACGTCCATACTCGGGCGCATCTATACCGCGCAATCCTTGAGGGCCTCGTCTTCGCTCTCAAGCAGGGCGGCGAACTCACGGAGAAGAAGAACGGGGTCCCGATCACTGAGATCCGGGCCACCGGTGGCGGCTCTCGCAGCGACTCGATCGTCCAGATGACAGCCGATATCTTCGGCCTGCCCGTGCGGCGCCCGCACACGCCCGAAACGTCGGTCCTGGGCGCGGCAATGGATGCGGCGGTGGGTCTCGGACTCTATTCCGACGTCCCGGCGGCCGCGGCCGGCATGACGCGGACCGGCCCCTCATTCGACCCGCAACCGGAGACGGAGAAGATCTACCGGGGCCTCTACGAGCGCGTGTACCTGAAGACCTACGACCGGCTGCTGCCGCTCAACCGCGAGATTCAGAAGATCGTCGGGTACCCGCCGATCTGAGACATGCCTGTGACCAACCGAGCGTCGCGACGCAACTCGGCTCGGCGTTTGTTAGGGCGAGGTCCCCAAGACGAGCAACCGCGAGTCAAAGCCGATCGAGAAGCTCTCGAGCCCCAGCGAATGCCACCGAGGCGACAACGATCACGCAGCAGATGGAAGCGGTGCCAACACCTCGTGGGGTACAAGAACTCGATCAGTCGGCTCAATTGAGCATTGCCGGGCGTGACAGTATCACCGCCATGTTCGCTTCACTCCTCTACCTCGTGCTTCTGCGGCTCCTCACCCTAGTCGCACCGAACCGTCGCTCTGGCGATACCGGGCCGCATGATCGAGTTCTTGTACCCGACGGGGTTCACGGATGGCGTGGCGTCAACTTCGGGCCGGACCCTTCAGCCTTGGTGGCCAGGACCGTTGGCGTGTCCAATCTTGGACCGTAACCTGCCTCGATCGTGCGACCGAGGCTGCGTTCTGCGCTTACCGGACGCGCTCCAGCCACCGCAGCATGCCAACGACCTCACACTCAAGCGCGAGTGGGACATTCAGATCCCTACGGTCGGCTCGGCTGGACTCCTCTCGCCCCGGACCGGATCATCGCCAGCCGACGCCCATCCAAAGCCAGGATTGCAGTCACCCACCCTGTGCCATCCTTAGGGCTCGAAGACCGATTGGCGTAGACTCGTCAGGGAGGCAAGGTGGCCGGCGGAGAGAACTCCCCCCCGCGTCTGAAGCGCAGCGGCACGGCGCCATCGATGCCCAGGATCGCAGCGACCGCGCTGGCAATCGCGGTGCTCGTCGCAATCGTCGCGTTGCTTGCAGGTGTTCGCGCTGAGTTCAATCCCTGGGGCCGGGTTTCTCCCAGTCAGGCAGACGGCGGCCCCGTCGTTGGGTTCGTGTTTGCCATGTTCAGCGCATTTGGGTCAGGACTTGGCCTGGCCGCGATCGTCGGCGTGGCAGTTCTCGCGCTCGTCAACGCGGGTCGTCGAGATGACGCTGCCTTTGTCGGCATCGCCGTCTTCGGCGCAGTGATCCTGAGTCGCCCGCTCAAAGCCTACTTCCTGGCAGTGCGCCCAGCGTCTCCGGAATGGGTCGCGACTTCCCTCATCAACGCCGAGGCGGTCGTGGTCTTCGCGGTATGCGTTGCGTTAGCCCGGATCCACCGACGGCC
>PLOC01000124.1:7257-28938 GCA_003141955.1 Chloroflexota bacterium | reverse complement strand
GCCCCGGCTCCCGCGCCGGCCCCCACGCTCGACCCGGCAGGGCGACCGGCGGCCGCCCCGACCGGCTCCTCGGGCCCGCGGCTCTCAGTACCCTCGGGCGGAGGCGGCGGCTGGCGGACGAGGGAGACGCGGAAGATGGTGATCGCGACCTGGTGCCGGATGAGCGCGCTCATCTCACCGAACAGGCCGAAGGCCTCCTTCTTGAAGGCGTTGAGCGGGTCTTCCTGGGCGAACCCTCGCAGGCCGATGCCCTGGCGCATCGCGTCCACTTCGGTCAGGTGCTCGACCCAGATGGAGTCGATGGTCCGCAGCAGGACAAGGCGTTCGAGAAGGGGCCAGTCCTCGCCGATCTCCTTCTCCTTCGCCTCGAGGCGCTCCGCGGCCATGTCCTTGAGGTTGATGGCGACGGCTTCGCGGGTGCCCATGTCCTCCAACGCCTCGGGCGTGGTTTCGTCGCTGCCCAACCCCATGTTCGTCAGGGCCGCCGACAGGGCCTCGAGGTCCCAATCGTGCACGGACACCATGGGCGACATGTGGCGGTCGACGAGGGCGTCTATCTCGTGCTCGAGGAAGGACTGGATCGTGTCGGCCATGTCCTCGTTCTTGAGGACCTTGTCGCGCTCTTCGTAGATCGTCTCGCGCTGCTTGTTGATCACGTCGTCGTACTCGACGACGCGCTTGCGGATGTCGAAGTTGTAGCCCTCGACCCGGGTCTGGGCGCTCTCGATCGTCTTCGACACGAGGCGCGACTCGATGGCCGTGTCCTCGTCCAGGCCGAGGCGCTCCATCAGGCCGGCGACCCGGTCGGAGGCGAAGCGTTTCATCAGGTCGTCTTCGAGCGAGAGGTAGAAGCGCGACGATCCGGGGTCGCCCTGGCGGCCGGCGCGGCCCCGCAACTGGTTGTCGATGCGGCGCGAGTCGTGGCGCTCGGTGCCGATTATGTGGAGGCCGCCGGTGGCGACGACGCGCTCGTGCTCCTCGTCGCAGATCGCCTTGGCTTCCGCGAGCGCGGCGTCGTATGTCTCCTTGTCCACCTCGGCCGGGTTGAGGCCCTGGCGGTGGAGCATCTCGGAGGCGAGACCCGCGGGGTTGCCGCCGAGCAGGATGTCGGTGCCGCGACCGGCCATGTTCGTGGCGATCGTGACCGCGCCCAGCCGCCCGGCCTGGGCCACGATCGGCGCTTCCTTCTCGTGGAACTTGGCGTTGAGGACCTCGTGCTTGACGCCGCGACGCTTGAGCATTTCGGCCAGGTGCTCGGACTTCTCGACCGAGACGGTGCCGACCAGGACCGGCCGCCCGGCGTCGTGCATCTCGACGATCTCGTCGATGAGGGCCAGGTACTTGCCGGTCTCGTTGCGAAAGACCAGGTCCGCCTCGTCGTCGCGAATCATCGGCCGGTGCGTGGGCACGGCCACGACTTCGAGCTTGTAGATCTTGTGCAGCTCTTCGGCCTCGGTCATCGCCGTGCCGGTCATGCCCGACAGCTTGGTGTAGAGGCGGAAGTAGTTCTGGAAGGTGATGGTGGCCAGGGTCACGCTCTCGCGCTGAACGTGCAGGCCCTCCTTGGCTTCGATGGCCTGGTGCAGGCCCTCGCTCCAGCGGCGGCCCGGCATCTGGCGACCGGTGAACTCGTCGACGATGACGATCTCGCCGTCCTTGACGATGTAGTCGCGGTCGCGCTTGTACAGGGCGTACGCCCGCAACGCCGACTCGAAGTAGCGGGCCAGCGTCGGGTCGTCGTCGTAGAGGTTCTTGATCCCGAGGAGCTTCTCCATCTTGGAGATGCCTTCCTCGGTCGGAGAAACGGCCTTGTCCTTGAGATCGATGAAGAAGTCTCCGCCCTCTTCGTCACCCTCGGGCCGGCCGACCAGTCGAGGCACCAGTCGGGCGAAGAGGGAGTACTTGTCGGCCGACTCCTCGGCCTGGCCGCTGATGATGAGCGGCGTGCGGGCTTCGTCGATGAGGATGTTGTCGACCTCGTCGACGATGGCGAAGTAGCGCTCGCGCTGGACCCGCTGCTCCAGCTCGGTGACCATGTTGTCGCGCAGGTAGTCGAACCCGAACTCGTTGTTGGTGCCGTAGGTGATGTCGGCCGCGTAGGCCTCGCGACGCGAGCACGGCCGCAGGTTGATCAGCCGCTCGTCGTTCGTTGGGTAGCCCGGCTCGAACAGGTACGACGTGTCGTGGGTGATGATGCCGACCGACAGGCCCAGGAAGTGGTAGATGGGCCCCATCCACTGGGCGTCACGGCGGGCCAGGTAGTCGTTCACCGTAACGATGTGGACGCCACGGCCGGTCAGGCCGTTCAGCGCCGCGGCCAGCGGCGCGACCAGCGTCTTGCCTTCGCCGGTCCGCATCTCGGCGATGCGGCCCTGGTGCAGGACGATGCCGCCCATGAGTTGGACGTCGAAGTGGCGCATCTTGAGGGTCCGCTGCATCGCCTCGCGCGTCGCCGCGAAGACCTCCGGCAGGACCCCGTCCATGGCCTCCTGGACTCGATCGTGCTCGCGCTGGAGGCGCTCCTTCTTGAGCTCGCGGCGGCGTTCCAGCTCGGAGTGGTGGCGCTCGTCGTCCGAGGGTTCCTCGGCTTCGCCGGCGTCGCGGATCTCGTCGCGGATCTGGTCGACCAGGGCACGTATCTCCGCGTCGGAGCGTGCCTCCATCTCCGGCTCCAGCTCATTGGCCCGGTCGACCAGGGGCTGGATGCGCCGGAGCTCGCGGTCGTTCGAGTCGACGAAGCGGCTCAGGAAGCCAAGCATTGGAGCTCACGATCGTTGGTGGCCCGCACGGCGGGCTTGAGGCCTGGGCGTCGGCCAGGGCCGGTGCGCCCCTCGGCGTCCGCCGACGGCAGCCACACGGCAGCGCCGATGGCTGGGCGGAAAGTATAGGCCAGCGAGCCGGCGAGGCGGCTCCGCCCGGTTGCCTCGCGCTTCCCCCGCATCGTCATTACCGCCAGAAGTGCGTCCCGTAGCCCAGCAGCAGCAGGACGAAGGTCAGCGCGGCGAGGGCGGCCCAGAAGAGGACCGCGACGCTCGTGGGGGTGGGATTCATCTCCGTGTTGCGCAGTGGGGCTGCACGCCAGCGGCGAGACCGCAGGCCAGTGCGCCAGTCGCGGCCGCTCTGCGGAGCGGGCCGCAGGCCGCCCTGGCTGTCCGGACGATGCAACTGCAGAGTCATTGCTACGCGGTCTCCTGTGTGCGCGATCCGGCGTTCGGCCGGTCAGCGTCCCGAAACGTCGACTGCCCGGACAGGTCGCACGAGCCCGGCCGGCTCGCCTGATCGACCGTTGTCGCCTTCGTCCGGCGTTCGATCGGTCTGGCTGTCGACGTCCCAGAGAAGCATCTCCTGGGTGAAGTGGACTTCGCTTGTGAAGAGAGCGCCGACGGACTGGCCGCGGTGAATGCGGACGATCGCTTCGGCGATGAGGGGGGCAAGCGAGATGACTTTGATCTTGCTGCCGCGCTTCTCCGGCGGGATCGGGATCGAGTCGGTTACGACGACCTCGCACAGCTGAGCCTCGTCGATGCGTTCCACCGCCCCCTCCGACAACACGGCGTGGGTGGCGCAGGCGTACATCTCGGTCACGCCCTCGCGCTCGAGGGCGTTGACGATCTGGATCAGTGTGCCGGCCGTGTCGATCTCGTCGTCGACGATGATGGCCCGCTTGCCGCGGACGTCGCCGATGACGTTGAGGACCTCGCTCCGGTCCAGGTTGCCGATGCGGCGCTTCTCGACGATGGCCAGCGGTGCCTCCATCAGCTCGGCGAAGGCGCGGGCCCGCTTGGCAAAGCCCAGGTCGGTGACCACCACCAGGTTGTCGAGCTGCTTCTGGAGGAAGTGGCCGGAGAGCAGGTGGACGGCGGTCAGCTCATCCACCGGAATGTTGAAGAAGCCCTGGATCTGGCCTTGATGAAGGTCCACGGTGAGGAGGCGGTTCGCCCCGGCCACGGTCATCATGTCGGCGATCAGGCGAGCGGTGATCGGGACCCGCGGCTGGTCCTTCTTGTCCGAGCGGCCGTAGCCGTAGTACGGGACAACAGCGGTGATCCGGCCGGCGCTGGCCCGCTTGAAGGCGTCGATCATGATCAGCAGCTCCATGATCGACTTGTTGACCGGGCGGGAGGTCGGCTGGATCAGGAAGACGTCTTTCTCGCGGGCGTTGTCGATGATCCGGACGAAGATGTTCTCGTTGGCGAATTCGAAGACCTCGGCCCGGCCCAGAACGATGTTGAGGTAGCGGCAGATGTTGCGGGCCAGCTCCGGGTTGGCGTTCCCGGTGTAGACGTCGAACTGGTCCGCCCCGACCGTCGAATTGCGTATCTCGCTGCCGCTCACCTGGTGGCTCCGCCTTCGGGGCTGGGAGGTGTCCCTCCCGGGGCACCATTGTCCGCCAAGCCACCGCGTTGTGCCAGGCCTGCTCGGAATGCGGCGATGCCGACGACTTTGTCCCCGGCGTTGAGGCGCATCACGATCACGCCCCGCGCGCCGGACGAATAGCGGTTGATGGTGTTCGTCTCCGTCCGAACGACCTGGCCGCCGGCGCTGATGAGGAGCAGCTCCTCGTCCTGCTCGGTGACCTGCTGGACGGCGGCCACATCGCCGGTCCTCTTGCCCTCGAGCGAGATGAGCCGGACGCCCTGGCTGCCACGATGCATCGGCCGGAACTCGGTTAGCGGGACGCGCTTGCCGAAGCCGGTTTCGGTCAGGACGAGGAGATCGGCGGTGGGCTGGACCACGCTCATGCCGACGACGTGGTCGGTGGGGCTGGCCAGCCGGATGCCAATGACGCCGGCCGCCGGGCGGCCCATGGGCCGGACCTCGTCCTCCGGGAAGCGGGCGATCTTGCCCTGGGCCGTGGCGACGATGACGTCGTCCTTGCCCGTGGCCACGTCCACCCAGGCGAGCTCGTCGTCCGGGGCGATGGTGATGGCGATGATGCCGCTGGAGCGAACCCTCTCGAACTGTTCGAGCGGTGTCTTCTTGACGATGCCGTTGCGGGTGGCCATGACCAGGAACTTGCCGGCGACGAAGTCCGACAGGGTGATCGTGGCCATCGGCACTTCGCCGGGCTCCACCTGGACGCCGGGGAGGTTGATGATCGCGATGCCCCTGGCCTGGCGGCTGGCATCGACGATGGTGTGGACCTTGGCCGAGAAGACGCGGCCGCGGTTGGTGAAGAAGAGCGCCCAGTCGTGCGTGTTGGCGACGAGAAGGTGCTCGACCGCGTCCTCCTCGCGGGTAACGTGGCCGATGATCCCCTTGCCGCCGCGCGCCTGGCGGCGGTACGTGGCCACGGGCTGGCGCTTGATGTAACCGCGGCGGCTGATCGTGACGACGACGTCCTCGTCGGCGATCAGGTCCTCGTCCGTCATATCGCGGCTGGAGTCGTCGGCGATCTTGGTTCGGCGGACGCCGGCGTACTTCTGCTTTATGGCGCCGAGCTCGTCCTTGATCACGGCTGAGATGCGCGACGGGTTGGCGAGGATCTCCTCCAGCTCGGCGATCAGCTGGATGACCTCGAGGTATTCGTCCTCGATCTTCTTGCGTTCGAGGGCGGCCAGGCGAGCCAGGCGCATGTCCAGGATTGCCTGGGCCTGGATCTCCGTCAGCCCGAAGCGGGAGATTAGGTTGTTTCGGGCGGTCTCCACGTCGGCCGACTCGCGGATGGTCCGGATTACCTCGTCCAGGTTGTCGAGCGCGATCTTGAGGCCTTCCAGGATGTGCGCCCGAGCCCGAGCCTTCTCGAGGTCGAACTCGGTCCTGCGGCGGACGATCTGCCGGCGGTAGTCGATGTAGTGCTGCAGAACGGCCTTGAGGGACAGCGTCTGCGGCTGGCCGTCGACCAGGGCGAGCATGTTCATGTTGAAGGCGGTCTGCATCGCCGTGTGCTTGAACAGGTTGTTCAGGACCCGGTGCGGGTCGGCGTCGCGCTTGATCTCGACGTAGATACGCATGCCATCCCGGTCCGACTCGTCGCGCAGATCGGCGATGCCCTCGAGCTTCTTGGCTCCAACAAGCTCCGCCATCTTCTCGAGCAGCGCGGCCTTGTTCACCATGTACGGCAGCTCGGTGACGATGATCGCCATGCGGCCGTGGCGTGTTTCCTCGAAGGCGACCTGGGCCCGCACGACGACGCGGCCGCGACCGTGGGCGTACATCTCGCGGATGGCGTCGACCGTCTCGTTCTCGCCGGTGATGGCGTTGCGGCGCGTCTCGAAGCGGAACATCGTGCCGCCGGTAGGGAAGTCGGGACCCAGGACGTACTTGCAGAGATCGTCGGAGGTGAGCTCCGGGTCGTCGATCAGGTGCCGGGTCGCATCGCAGACCTCGCCGAGGTGGTGAGGCGGGATGTTGGTCGCCATGCCGACGGCGATCCCCGACGAGCCGTTGACGAGCAAGTTCGGCAGCTTGGCCGGCAGGACGGTCGGCTCTTTCTGGGTGCCGTCGTAGTTCTCGACGAAGTCGACGGTGTTCTTGTCGATGTCGACCAGCATCTCCGCCGCGATCCCGGTCAGGCGGGCCTCGGTGTAGCGCATCGCCGCCGCGCTGTCGCCGTCGATCGAGCCGAAGTTGCCCTGGCCGTCGACCAGCGGGTAGCGCATCGAGAAGTCCTGGGCCAGGCGGACCAGGGTGTCGTAGATGGCCGCGTCGCCGTGCGGGTGGTATTTGCCCATCACGTCGCCGACGATGGCCGCGCACTTGCGGTACGACGAGGTGGCCGACAGGCCCATCTCGCCCATGGTGAAGAGGATGCGGCGATGGACCGGCTTGAGGCCGTCGCGGACGTCGGGCAGCGCCCGCGCCACGATGACGCTCATGGCGTAGTCGAGGTAGCTCGTCCGCATCTCGTCCTCGATGCGGACGGTTCGGACCCGGCCCAGGTCGTCGGTCACGGTGCGCTAGTCCTCCGGGATGGCATGGGTGGCGCGCGGCGCGGGGTGCGGTGCTGCGCCGGCCAGGAACGCGGCCGCGGTGGCGGCGGCGCGGGATGTGGAAGGGGCGCCGGGGCGGCGGCGGATGCCGTCCAGGCCGGTCTTGATAGAAGCGGCCGTTGCGGCGGGGAGCTTCGAGACGGAGTCGCGGATTACCCAGGCGCGCCCGCCGTCGTCCGTCGCCCGCGCCGTTTCGGTCTCAGCCTCGAGAAAGTGGATGACGGCGGCTCGATCTGCCAGCACCAGTGAGCGAAGAGCCCATGAGAGAGCTTTCTGTACATCGGGCTCGGCGTCGCCGATGAGGAGCCGGACACAGGCGAGGCCCCGAGCCGCCGTGGCGGGGTCGCGAGCGCCGGGAACGCTCCTGGCGAAGGGGAGCGTTGCGACGGTGGAGCCGACCAGGCGGCGCTCCCAGCGTGAGGGCGAATAGACCAGCTGCTCGAGCTCGGCCCAGCGGCGGGCGTCGAGCAGGATCCCCTCACCGTATGGGTGGGCCAGCGTGTCGACGGTGATCCACTCGTCCGCCTCACGGGCCGCGCGACGCAGGAGCTGCCACGCCCGTTCCGGGTCCGTGGGCAGCACGCTTCCAAGGTTCCAGATGCCGAACCAGCGGATCTCGCGCAGATCCTCGCGCAGGAGGCGGTCGATCACGTCGAGGAGGAGCGATGTCGAAGTCTTGCGCGTGCCACGCTTGAAGGCCTTGTGGGTAGCCTCCATGAGGGGCAGACGCACCCCGAGCACGGGGCCGAGGCCAGGAGCGATGGACCGCGAGCCGTCTGCGTAAACAGGATCCGCGAGGGTCTCGAAGCCCTGCTTCACGGCGGCGACGAAGGAGCCCGGGTCGTGGACTAGGTCGGCCAGCTGCTCGCCGAGGGCGGTTGCTTCTGCTAGGTGCTCCGCCATGAAGCGGTTGGAGGCGGCGGTGGTGGCAGAGGTCGTGGCGGTCCTGGCGGCCGTGGCGGTGGGGCTCATTCCGACCGCCCCTCGCCGACGCCGTAGGCCTCCTTGAGCTCGCGCTTGCGGGCCTCGGTGGCGGCGACGTACGTGGCCTGGGCCGTGGCGAGCTCAGCGCCGGTGGTGGCGTCGAGGATGCGTCCGGCCGTGGTCTGAATGCGGCGCCGTGACTCGGCGATCCAACCTTCGGCGCGGATTGCCTGGCCCACCGTCACGGGCCGCCGGAAGTCGATGCTCATCCGGGCCGTGACGCCCCAGCTGTCCTGTGCCACAAGGGCCCAGGCCATGACCTCGTCCAGGATTGTGCAGAGGATGCCGCCGTGGATGATCCCCTCCCAGCCTTCGAAGCGGCGCGGCATCTCCAGCTCTGTCCAGCACCGGCCTGGCTCCAGGTTGAGCTTCAGGTGCAGGCCGATCTCGTTGAGCTCGCCACAGGCGAAGCAGTTGTGCGGCCGAATTCGAAAGTCCTCGTATCGAAGCACCGCCGGCTGGATCGTCGGCTGCGTGCCGGCCGCCGGCTGCCCGACCACGGATTCCTTCGCCGGCTTCTGGGACTGCACCCAAGCCCGATCAGACATCGAGGTTCTGGACCTTTCTGGCCTCGGTCTTGATGAAGTCCTTGCGGGGCTCGACCCGCTCGCCCATCAGCATCGTGAAGACGGCGTCCGCCTCGGCGGCGTCGTCGACCTCGGCCCGCAGGAGCGTCCGCGTCTCGGGGTTCATCGTCGTTTCCCACAGCTGTTCGGCGTTCATCTCGCCCAGGCCCTTGAAGCGCTGGACGGTGATGTTCTTGACGGCCAGCTTCTTGACGATCGCGTCCCGTTCCGGTTCCGACTGGGCGTATTGGGTCAGCTTTCCGGTGCTTACACGGAAGAGCGGCGGTTGGGCGATGAAGAGGTAGCCGTTCTCGATGACCTGCGGCATGTGCCGGTAGAAGAAGGTCAGGAGAAGGGTTCGGATGTGGGCTCCGTCCACGTCGGCGTCGGTCATGATGATGATCCGGTGGTAGCGGAGCTTGGCCAGGTCCAGTGAATCGCCGATTCCCGCGCCCAGCGCGATGACCAGCGGCCGGATGTTCTCGCTCGAGACGATCTTGTCGAGGCGAGCCTTCTCGACGTTGAGGAGCTTGCCGCGCAACGGCAGGATCGCCTGGAAGCGGCGGTCGCGGCCCTGCTTCGCGGAGCCACCGGCCGAGTCGCCCTCGACGAGGTACAGCTCGCTCTTGGCGGGGTCGCGCTCCTGGCAGTCGGCAAGCTTGCCCGGGAGGGACATGCCCTCGAGGGCGCCCTTGCGGATGACCAGGTCGCGGGCCTTGCGCGCGGCCTCGCGGGCCCGGGCGGCGATGAGCGACTTCTCGATGATGCGCCGCCCGTCGGCGGGGTTTTCGTCCAGGTATTGGCCGATCCCTTCGGCCACCGCGGCCTCGACCTGGCCTTTGACCTCGGCGTTGCCGAGCTTGGCCTTGGTCTGGCCTTCGAACTGCGGCTCGAGGAGCTTGACGCTTATGACGGCGGTCAGGCCTTCGCGCACGTCGTCGCCCGAGAGGTTGGCATCGGCATCCTTGAGGATGCTGGCTCTCCGGGCATAGTCGTTGAGCGAGCGGGTGAGCGCGGCCCGGAAGCCGGTGAGATGCGAGCCGCCGTCGACGGTGTTGATGTTGTTGGCGAAGGTGAAGATGTTCTCCGCGTAGGAGTCGTTGTACTGGAGGGCGACCTCGATGGTCGTCTGGCCCTCGCGCCGCTCGACGTATATCGGGCGGCTGTTGAGCGTTTCCTTGTTCTTGTTCAGATGTCGGACGAAGGAGACGAGCCCGCCCTCGAAATAGAACGACCGTTCTCTATCCGCCCGGTCGTCGAGCAGCCGAATCCAGAGGCCCTTGTTCAAGTAGGCGGACTCGCGCAGGCGCTGCGAGATCGTGTCGAACGAGAACTCGGTCGTCTCGAAGACTTCCGGGTCTGCCTTGAAGATCGTCGTGGTGCCCCGGCGCTGGCCCTGCGGGCCGACTTTGTGCACCGGCGTAGTTGGAATGCCGCGTGCGTACTCCTGGGCCCAGACGGCCCCGTCTCGGGCGGACTCGACTCGGAGCGATTCGGACAGGGCGTTGACGACACTGACGCCGACGCCGTGAAGGCCGCCCGAGACCTTGTAGCCGCCGCCACCGAACTTGCTGCCGGCGTGGAGGACGGTGTGCACGATCTCGAGCGCGTCGCGGCCACTTGGGTGGCGACCAACCGGAACGCCTCGGCCGTCGTCGGTGACACGTACGGCACCGTCCGCCAGCACCCGAACCTCGACGTGGGTGGCGTGGCCGGCCATCGCCTCGTCGATCGAGTTGTCGACGACTTCCCAGACGAGGTGGTGCAGGCCGCGGGCGTCGGTCGAGCCGATGAACATGCCGGGGCGTCGACGGACCGGATCCAGGCCCTCCAGGACCTGGATGCTCTCTGCGTTGTAATCACTGGTCGCCTTCTTGGCGGGGCGACCAGTGGCTGTCTGCGGCGCGGCCGCTTGTCCGTTGGATGTGCGCCGCGTGAGTTCCTGGGTCAAGCGTTTCCTCCGGTCAGACGGTCGAAGAGGCGGGAGAAATCCTCGTCGCTGTAGTACTCGATGACAATGCGACCCCCTTTGCGGGACCTTGCCACGGAAACCTTGGTTCCCAGAGCGCGGCGCAGATCCTCCTCCAGACCCTCCATCTCTCCGTCGACGGGGGCCGCAGGTTTGGCGCTGCTGGCCTGCTTGTCGGGCAAACGTCGAACGAGCTCCTCGGTCCGGCGTACGGAGAGACGACGGGCCACGATCCCGTCGAGGAGCTGCAGCTGGACCACCGCGGGCGTGCCTATGAGGGCGCGGGCGTGGCCCTCCGTGATGTCCCCGTTGCTCAGCGCCTGTTGGACTGCCGGCTCGAGGTCGAGCAGACGGAGGGTATTGGCCACAGTGGACCGAGCTCGGCCGACGCTGGTTGCGATCTCGTCCTGGGTCAGGTTGAACTCGTCGGCCAGCTGGCGATAGGCGTGGGCCTCTTCCATGGCGTTGAGGTCGGCGCGCTGGATGTTCTCGACGATTGCGATGGCAAGCTGGTCCTTCGCGGCCATCTGGCGGACGATCGCCGGCACGCGGTCGAGGCCGGCGATCTGGGCGGCGCGGACACGTCGCTCGCCGGCCACGAGCTGGTAGCCGTCGAGGGTTTCGGTCACGAGCACCGGCTGGAGGACACCGTGGACCGCGATGCTGGCCGCGAGCTGCTCGAGAGCCTGCTGCTCGACGTGCTGCCGCGGCTGGTAGGGATTGCGCTTGATGTGCGAGATCGGGATCTCGACGGGGGCGGCGCCGGCTGGGCTGGTTTGCGGAATAAGCGCACCGAGCCCTTTGCCCAGGCCGGTGCGGCGCTCCGCGGCAGGAGCCATCACTTGTCGCTTCCGGCCGCGGCGCGGGAATCCGCGTCGTCGGCGCCGGCCGCGGTGTCACCGGCGAGGTGCGCGGGTTCCGTATGGATGGGCCGCCCATCGCGCGCCCGCATCTCCGCCGCGAGGGCGGCATATGCCTCGGCGCCCTTGGAGTCGGGTCGGTAGAGCGCGATCGGGAGACCGTAGCTCGGCGCCTCCGAGAGGCGGACGCTGCGTGGGATGATCGTGTCGAAGACCGTCGGCCCGAGGTACTTGCGGACCTCGGCATCGACTTCGGCAGACAGGTTCGTCCGTGGGTCGTACATCGTCAGCACCACGCCCTTGATCGCGAGGTCCGGGTTGAGGTGATTCCGCACGAGATTGATGGTCGCTATCAGCTGCGAAAGCCCCTCGAGCGCGTAGTACTCGCACTGGATCGGGATCACCACGGCGTCGGCGGCGGTCAGAGCGTTGACAGTGAGCAACCCCAGCGAGGGCGGGCAGTCCAGCACGATGTAGTCGTAGGTGGAAACGAGCTCAGTGAGGATTCGGGCGAGACGGCGCTCGCGCTGAGGGAGCGGCGCCAGCTCGACTTCGGCTCCGGCGAGGGAGATCGACGAGGGCACGATCGAAAGGCTCGGGACGTTCGTGGAGACGACCAGGTCCGTGATCCTGGCGTCCTCGATTATTGCCTCGTAGACGGAATGCCCGATCTCGCCGCGATCCAGCCCAAAGCCGCTTGTGGCGTTGCCCTGGGGGTCAAGATCGATTACGAGAACGGAGTCTCCGGCGAGGGCCAGGTAGGTAGCCAGGTTGACTACCGTGGTGGTCTTACCGACGCCACCCTTCTGGTTGGCGCAGGCGATGATCTGGCCCACTCAGGTCCCCATTTCGGTGGTCGGAATGCTTGAATTCTAGCATTTTGGGCCGGTTTCCGAATTCCGGAGAGCTCTCCGGCCCTGCGCCGAACACCGAGCTCCCTCCCAACCGGCGGCCTGTCGGTGCCAGCCGACACCATACATATAGAGTCTTTGCATTGCCTTACTTTGCGCTTTACCGGAGCCGACGGGCGCCACCACGACGCAGTTGCTCCTGCAATGGCGGCGGCCGCCGACTGTGCACCTGTCAGGCGGCGCGTTTCACGTGAAACAGCGCGCTCCGGGGAGTCATTCTCAGGGTGCCGCTCGCGGTCAGGGCTCGCTCCTGGCCGAACCTGCCGCTCGTCGCCGAGGTTGTGCCCCGCTCTCGCGCGCTGCCATGCGAAGCACCTCCCAGGCACCATCAGGAAGCTCTGAGGTTCGGTAGCTGGGCGGCGCCTGCGGCTGCCGGGATGGTGTTGCACTCGGGTAGAACGGCGAGCTGCACGGCGTGGCGCAAGGCCTCTCCTCGCTCCCGGCGCCCGACGACCTGGGCCCCCGGACGACAGGCAACGATCTCCGGCCCGCCGTGGGCCGGTGCGGCGGCGCAACGGCCGGTCCTTCCTGGGCTGTTTGTTCAGGATTGCCTGTCGGCCTATACTCCCCAGGTCGTTCCGCCACCCGGCCCCTTTTCCGGCCGGAGCGCCCCCAGGTCAACCTCAAGACAGGCCTCAATGGGTCCCGTACTCGCCGCGGTCGGCGCTGCAATAGCGGCCCTCATGGAAGTGACGGTCGCCTCGCGGATCCACCTTGCCGACGCACAACCCCAGATCGTCCTCGTGATTGCCGTCCTCCTCACGCTGATCATCGGCTTCGAGGAAGGAATGGCATGGGCATTCGTGGGCGGGCTGTTCGTCGATCTCCTGACGCTCCGGCCGCTCGGGTCGAACGTCTTCGGTCTGCTCGTGGTCGTCGGATTGGCGGCGGCGATCAGCCCCATCCTGGCTCGCATTCGCTTCGCCAGCCCGCTGGTTGGCGTCATCATCTTCACCCCCGTGTTCATCGTCCTTTCGACCGTGACGACTGGCCTGCTTCGGCCTCCGGCTCCTTCGCTGCGCGTGTCCAACGTGGCGGCGGCGATGCTGGTCAACGTCACGTTCGGAGCATTGGTGGCCCCTCTGTTCATGGCCGTCCGCAGACGGTGGGAGCAGAAGGAGCGCCTCAGCTGGTAGGAGGCGCCCGTGAGCGTCCGGATCGAAGCACCGTCTGTCACTGCCAAGAACGCCTACAGATTCGGCTCGTTCGCGCTGGCGATCGTCGTCGCGGTCGCGGCCCTGACCGTGCGGATGTTCGACTTGCAGGTCATGCAGGGCCAGGGGACTTATTCGATCACACAGGGCCAGTCGGCCGAGACGATCTCGGTGCCGTCGAGTCGGGGATTGATTCTCGACTCGAGCGGGAATGCCCTGGTGAAGAACCTCCCGAACTTCGTCGTCGAGATCATCCCCAAGAACCTCCCGGTAGCGGACAAGGCCGTGGTCGTGCGGCGGCTAGCGTCGCTGCTGAACATGGAGACCGCTGACATCGACCAGGACCTCGACAGCGCGACGGGCTCCATGTATAACCCGGTCGAGATTGCCTCGAACGTCGACACCGACGTGGCGCGTATCATCGATGAGAACGTCGACCTGCTGCCGGGCGTGCAGGTCATATCCCAGCCATTGCGCCAGTACACCAACGACGGCTTCAAGCAGCCTCTCTACAGCGAGATCCTGGGCTACACGGGCATGCTCACCGGCGACCTCAGCGCCGCCCAAAAAGACGCCGGCTACTCGCAGAACGATGTCATCGGGCTTGCCGGCCTCGAGGCCGAATACGAAACCCAGCTGCGCGGCACGCCCGGCAAGGAGACGGTCGCCCTCGACAGCAACGGCCAGCCCATCCCAGGGTTGACGACGACGATCACCGATCCCGTTCCGGGCGACACGTTGACTCTGACCATGAATAGTCGCGACCAGTATCTGGCGTACAACGCCCTCCAGTGGGGGGTCAATGCGACCCACGACAAGATGGGCGGCGTGATCATCGTCGAGAACCCGCAGAACGGCGACATCCTGGCGATGGTCAGCCTGCCTGGCTACGACAACAACATGTTCGCCCAAGGCATCACCCAGGACCAATACCAGGCCATGCTCAACGACCCGGCGATGCCGCTGGTAAACAAGGCGATCAGTGAGCAGTACCCGCCTGGTTCGACGTTCAAGCTGGTAACGGCCACCGCGGGGCTCCAGGGAGACCCACTCACCGGTCAAGCGCCCTCAATCACGGCCTCGACTGAGATCCTATCCCAGCCTTACATCCAGGTCGGCACCGAGAAGTTCTGGGAGTGGAACAAGACGGGCTGGGGGCCGCTGAACATCATCATGGGCCTTGCCCATTCGAGCGACACCTTCTTCTACCAGCTATCAGAGAAGGTCGGCCTGACGTCGCTCACCGACTGGGCGAGCTTGTATGGGTTCGGAGCGCCGACAGGGATCGACCTGCCGAACGAAGTGTCAGGAATCGTCCCCACTGATCAGTGGAAAGAGGTCGCCCAGGGTGAGCCGATGTACACAGGAGAGATCCTCCAGGCGGGCATCGGGCAAGGCTATGACGCCGTAACGCCGTTGCAGCTTCTGAACGCCTACTGCGCCCTGGCCAATGGCGGCAATCTATGGCAGCCGCACGTGGTCCAGTCCATCACGGCCCCGGACGGCACCGTTACTACCATCAACCCAACGCTGATCCGCAAGATCCCGGCGTCGGCACAGACTCTGGAAACGATCCGTCAGGGAACGCGGGCGGTCGTGACCAGCCGCCACACCTACGACATGGTCGACCTCCCGATCATGGTTGCCGGCAAGACCGGTACCGCCGAGTACGGCACACCCGACAGGAGAGGGCGACTGCCGTACCACGAGTGGTTCGTCGGGTACACGCCCGCCAACGAGAAAACTGGCAACTTCGACGGCACCGACTCCCAACTGGCCGTGGTCGCCTTCCTCTACGGCGCCGACTCGTGGGGTGACGTGTCCACGGAAATCGTGAAGTACTTCATGTGGGAGTACTACAGCCTGAAGGGCAGCCCGCTCAACCAGAGTCTCCCCGGCCATGTGAACCTGTGGGCTGCCAAGATCACCAACTTCTACGGCACGGCCAACAACCACTGATCGAAACGACCGAACGACCGATTCATGAACATCTTCCGCTCGGAGCCGATGAGGGTCCGGTCTTGGGCTCCCAAGGCCGCGTCACTTACGTGGCGCCTCTACGACTTCCAGCTGACGACCTACGCGTTCCTCCTGCTGTTGTTCGGTCTCGCCATGGCCTACAGCAACAGCGTTGGCTCCACGCACACGACCCTGTCGCCGGGCTCCCCCTTTGTGCGCTACTTGATGTGGTCCGTCATCGCCGTGGTGGTGTTCCTGATCGCCACGGTATTCGACTACAAGTGGCTCCGGACCTTCGCCTGGCCGATCTACCTGCTGAACGTCGGATTGCTGATCGTGACGCTTCGGTTCGGGTCCAGCACGGGCAATGCAGGGACGTCGGCCCGCTGGATCGTGATCGCCGGGTTCCAGCTCCAGTTCAGCGAGCTGGCCAAGATCCTGATGATCATCGTGTTCGCCGCGTTTCTGGCGAGCCGCGAGGCGAAGGTCAAGTCGGTCTGGACGGTGATCGGCTCGATCATCGTTCTCGTGCCTCCCTGGATCCTGGTCATGCTCCAACCAGACCTCGGGACGTCGCTGGTTCTGGTGGCGACGCTTGCCGGCATGTTGTTCATGTCGGGGGCGAGCCTCCGCTGGCTCGGGACCCTGGCCGCGGCCGTTTCGGCCGCCATTCCCTTCGTCTGGCAGAACCTGCACGCGTACCAGCAACTGCGGCTCCTAGCCTTGCTCAATCCGGGTCAGGATCCGCGAGGTAGTGGTTACCAGCTCATCCAGGCCAAGGCGGCGGTCAACGCCGGAGGGGTCTGGGGTGTAGGCCTCACCAACGGCACGGTGCCGTTGCCCGTGCAGACGACCGACTTCGTGTGGGGAGTCCTTGCCGAGGAGCTCGGGTTCGTCGGCTCGATGGTCGTCCTGGCGCTCTTCGTCGCCTTGCTGTGGCGCCTGCTCGTCTGCTCGTGGCGCTCGAACGACCAGTTCGCCATGCTCCTGGGTGCCGGCCTCGCGTCGATGATGCTGTTCCAGGTCTCGGTCAGCGTCGGCATGGTCCTCGGCTTGCTGCCCATCACAGGTATCCCTCTGCCCTTCATCACCTACGGTGGCGCGTCGCTGGTGAGCATCATGGGCGGGCTGGGGGTCCTGCAGAGCACCAATCTGAGACGCGAGCCGCCCGCCTGGTAGGAGGCCCTGGCGGGAGTCTGCGCAGGACCGCGATACGCACGACCAGGGGGATTGCCTGAACTTCGCCTGCCGTTGCCCGGCGAGGCCGCCGCGCGTAGACTCGGCCACTCCACGGCGATCCCGCGGATCCGACCCGTCACGAGCAATGACCACGACCCTGCCCCCCGACCCGAACCGGCCCGGCTGCGACCCGAGTGGGCCGCAGCACGCCCCGCCGCCGCTCCCGCCGCTTGCCGTGGAGCGGGTGCTGGGCCGCATCCGCAAGCCCGGCCGCTACGCCGGCGGGGAGTGGAACTCCGTCCAGAAGGACTGGGCGACCGTCGTGCTGAAGTGGTGCTTCGCCTATCCTGACCTGTACGAGATCGGGATGAGCAACCTGGGCCTGCGGATCCTCTACGAAGTCCTCAACGACCGTCCCGACCGACTGGCCGAACGCTGCTTCTCGCCCGACGTCGACCTGCAGACCCAGCTTCGGTCCGCTCGGCTGCCGCTCTGGAGCCTGGAGACCAGGCGGGCCCTGCGCGACTTCGACGTGCTGGGCGTGAGTCTCGGCTACGAGCTGACGTATACGAACCTGCTGGACATGCTCGACCTGAGCGGTGTGCCGCTGACGACCGAGGAGCGGACGGAAGCCGACCCGCTCGTGATCGCCGGCGGCTCGAGCGTGCTCAACCCCGAGCCGATCGCCGACAGCCTCGACGCCGTCCTCTTGGGCGAGGGCGAGGAAGCCGTCCTGGAGATCAGCGACGCCCTGGAGCGGATGGGCTGGCATCGCCGCCTCGGCCCCGCGGGAGAGTGGCGCCGGGGATTGACCCGCGCCGACGCCCTCAAGGCCCTCGCTCGCATCCCGGGCGTCTACGTTCCTTCTCTCTATCGCCCGCACTACAACTCGGACGGAACGTTCGCCCGCCTGGAGCCGCTCGACGCGGAGGCGCCGCCGCAGATTACCGGCCGCATCGCCGCCGACTTCGAAACCGAAGTCCACGGCATCCGCCAGCTCGTGCCCAACATCGCCATCGTCTTCGACCGCGCCCAGCTGGAAGTGATGCGCGGCTGCACTCGCGGCTGCCGCTTTTGCCAGGCCGGCATCAACTACCGGCCGCTCCGGGAGCGCGCCCCGGACGTGGCGGTCGCGGCCGCCCAGTCGATCCTCAAGTCGACCGGCTACGAAGAGATCGGCCTGACCAGCCTGTCGACCGCCGACTACACGTACGTCAACGAGGTCGCCACGACCCTCCACCGCCTGCGCCCTCAGGCGACCGTTTCCCTGCCGAGCACGCGCGTGGACGCTTTCACCGTGGAGCTGGTCGACGCCATCGTCCCCAACGGCCGGCGCGGCGGGTTCACGTTCGCGCCGGAGGCGGGCAGCCAGCGGCTGCGGGACATCATCAACAAAGGAGTGAGCGACGAGGAGATCGCTCGCTGCGCCGAGCTCGCATTTCGTCGCGGCTGGAGCGCCCTCAAGCTCTACTTCATGATCGGGCTGCCGGGCGAAACGATGGACGACGTCCTGGCGATCGCCGACATCTGCCTGCGTGTTCTGCAGGTCGGCCGTCGGTACCACGGCGGCAAGGCCCAGGTGAAGGCGAACGTTTCGACCTTCGTGCCCAAGGTTGCGACGCCGTTCATGTGGTCCGGGCAGGACACGACCGCCGAGATCGAGGCCAAGGTGGCGGCCCTGCGGAAGGCGATGCACGGTCGGGGTCTGGACCTGCACTGGAGCGAGCCGCGGAGCTCGATCCTGGAGGCCGCGCTGGGGCGGGGCGATCGCCGGCTCAATGCCGTCGTGCGCAGAGCATGGCGCAAGGGGGCGCACTTCGACGCCTGGGACGAGCACTTCAGCTACGAGCGCTGGCAGGCGGCCTTCGAGGAGGAGGGGCTGGATCCGGCCTGGTACGCGCAGCGCGACATCCCGCTCGATGAACCGCTCCCGTGGGATCACCTCGGCTGTGGTGTGACCCGCCAGTTCCTGGCCCGTGACTATCGTCGTGCGCTCTTGGGCAAGAGCGCCGCTGACTGCCACTGGGGTCCGTGTTACAACTGTGGCGTGCCGGCGGCGACGGGATTCGAATGCCAGACCGGCGAGCAGGGTCCTCGAGCGCTGCTGGTGCGGCCGGAGACCGGCGAGACCGAGCCCGGCGACGGCGTGGCGGCCGAAACGAAGCTGGGCCGCTGGCGCTACGTCGGGCCGCCGGGCGATCCGCGCCGGCAGGGTTCGACGGACGGCGCGGCTGGACGCAGCAACGGCGCGGCCGACGATCGGGCCGGGCCCGAGGCCGCGCCAACTTCGTGGCCGTACAACCTCATGAGGACCAACGTGCAGTCGAAGAGCGCAGGACTCTCGGGTCTGGCGTCGCTGGTGGAGGCGGCCGGCGGCGAGTCCACCGGGTGAATCTGACAGGCCTTCAATCGATCGCGACCACCGCGACCTCCGTCATCAACACGACCGCTGCCACGGCCGCGGGCGCCGATACCGGCGAAACGACCCTCGAGCTGATCCGCCTGTTCGTCCTTCTGGTCGGCGCGGCCGCGCTCGTGACGCTCCTGGCTCGCCGCATCAACCTGCCGTACACGGTCGCGCTCGTGGCTTTCGGGATGGTGGCGGGCGCGCTCTTCTCGCCCCTTCGAGTCGAGATCACGCCCCAACTGGTGCTGGTGGTCCTGCTGCCGGCCCTGATCTTCGAGGCCTCGTACCAGATCGACTTCGGCAAGCTGCGCCCGTCGTTGCTGGGCGTCTCTCTGCTGGCCGGGCCCGGGGTGCTCGTGAGCGCCGGGCTCGTGGCGCTGTTCCTACACCTGGGCGCCGGACTGGCGCCGGACCAGGCCTTCGTAGTGGGGGCGATGCTGGCCGCCACCGACCCGGCCGCGGTCATCGCCACGTTCAAGCGGCTGGCCTCGCCCCGGCGGCTGGCCACGCTCGTCGAGGCGGAGAGCCTCTTCAACGACGGCACCGGCATCGTCGCCTTCACGATCGCGGTCAGCCTCGTGACCAGCGCGACATCGCCCACTCCACTGGAGACGGGCCTGACGTTCGTCTCGGTCGTGGCCGTCAGCGCCGCGATCGGGGCAGTGACGGGCTGGGCGGCCTCTCGGATCCTCCCCAACGTCGGCGACCACCTGATCGAGATCAGCCTTTCGGTCGTGCTGGCCTACGGCACTTACCTGGCCGCGGACGCAATCCACCAGTCCGGCGTGATCGCTACCTCGGTGGCGGGGATCGTCCTGGGCAACTACGGCCGCCGCCTCGGGCTCTCGCAGAGAACCGAGGAGGCGCTCGACACTGTCTGGGAGTTCGTCGCCTTCCTGGCCACGGCATTCGTGTTCCTCGTCGTCGGGTTCGCGATCTCGCTGCGGTCGCTGGCCGACGTGGCGGTCCCGATCGCGTGGGCCGTGGCCGCGACCTTCGCCGGCCGCGCGATCATCGTCTACGGCTTCCTGGGAACGCTCCGGGTGCTGCGCCGGCGGCGGTCGAATGGCCGGCGAGCGGCGCCCGTAACTTCCGAGTCTGCCGACGACCGCGGTCGCGACGAGGGCGATCTCCCGGTGGGCTGGCTGCACGTCATCTACTGGTCGGGGTTGCGCGGGGCGGTTTCGACGGCCCTGGCGCTCTCGCTTCCGGCCGACCTGCCGAACCGATCCATGCTGCAGGGGATCACGTTCGGGGTCGTCCTGTTCACCCTGCTGGTTCAAGCGACGACGGCCGAGCTCGTCGTCGACCGCTGGGCCAAGAAGCCGTCCCGTCCACCGAAATCCAGGTCGAAAGCGAAATCTCTGACGGTCCAACCGAAGGCGGCTGGCGTCTCTGCGGTCGAACCGGCGGTCGAACCGGCGACCGGCCAGGCTCCTTCGGGGCAGTCTGGCCGATGAGCGAGTCGAAGCAGCGCTGGCGGATCGTCTTCGCCCGCGACGACGACGCCAGGTTCCTGTCGCATCTGGACGCCATCCATCTATGGGAGCGGGCCTTCCGTCGCGGCGAGGTCCCGGTTGCCACCAGCGAGGGTTTCAGCCCGCGGCCACGGCTCGTCTTTGCCGCACCGCTGCCCCTCGGGATGCTGGCCGAGCACGAGCTGGCCGACCTGTTTCTGTCTGAACGGCTGACCCGCCCCGACCTCAGCGATCGCCTCTCCGATGGGATGCCGCGCGGCTATCGCCTGATCGACCTCCACGACGAATGGGTCGGCGGGCCGGCCGTGGCGACTCGGCTCGTCGCGGCCGACTACCGCATGACCCTGATCGGTGTGGCCGCGGACCGGCTGGACGGCGCCGTCCGCGCCCTGCTGGCCGCGCCCGCGCTGCGCCGCGAGAAGCGCCGCGAGAAGAAGGTCACCGCCTACGACCTCCGGCCGCTCCTGCTCGATCTTCGGGTTCGCCCGCCCGATGCCACGGCCGGGGCCCCGGACACCCCGTATCTCGCGGCCGCCGGGCTGTGGATGCGCCTCCGCAACAGCCAGGATTCGGGAAGCGGCCGTGCCGATGAGGTCGTCGCCGCCGTCGCCGACGAGCTCGGAATGGCCACCGTCGCTCCGCCCGGGTCGGGCGAGGCCGCGACCGAAGAGGAGGCCGCTCCGGGCCTGTCGATCGAGCCGTCGCCCGGGCGGCCGGTTCTCGAGATCGTTCGACCGGTTCGCGAACGTCTCTGGCTCGCGGACGAACTGGCGCTCTGAGTTCCTCGGGCGGCGTCGGCAGATTCGGTCGTGGCCTGCGCGCAACCCACCGCGACCCCATTTCGCGTTTGACGCGAGGTGGCTCGGGCCGTAAACTCGCACTTCGCGCCCCGGCCAGTCCGGGGGCGTATTCGTGTCATGCACCGTGGGCGGACGCCCCGTCAACCCTCCCGAGGACCCATGTACGCAGTCATCGAGACCGGCGGCAAGCAGTACACAGTCGAGCTCGGCACCGAGCTCGAGGTGGAGCTGCTAGATGTCGAGCCGGGCCAGGAGATCAACCTCGAGCGCGTCCTGCTGGTCGCGGACGGCGAGAAGACGGCGATCGGTCAGCCCGTGGTGGCGGACGCGACAGTGAGCGCTCGCGTCCTGCGCCGGGACCGCGGCGAGAAAACCATTTCGTTCAAGTACCGGCCCAAGGCTCGCCGCCGCGTCAAGAAGGGGCATCGCCAGGAGCTGACGGTCCTCAAGATCACCGAGGTTCGGCTGGGCTCCAAAAGCGC
>PLOC01000124.1:0-7214 GCA_003141955.1 Chloroflexota bacterium | reverse complement strand
GAAGCCGGCCAAGGCCGCCCCCAAGGCCGCAGCTCCCAAGGCCAAGACTGAGAAGACCGACAAGGCGGACGCGGATGCTCCCGCCAAGCGCCCCGCCCGGACCAAGAAGGACGAATGAAAGATGGCCCACAAGAAGGCAGGCTCGAGCTCGAAGAACGGCCGTGACAGCGTCGGCCAGCGTCTCGGCTGCAAGGCCGGGGACGGCCAGTTCGTGACCGCCGGGTCGATCATCGTCCGGCAGCGCGGCATGACGTTCAAGGCCGGCTCGAACGCGGGCCTGGGGCACGACTACACCGTCTTCGCGAAGGTCGACGGGACCGTGCACTACGAGCACGAGACTCGCACCAAAAAGCGAATCAGCGTCGAGGCCCTGGCGGGCGAGTAGCCCGCGGGACAAGTCCTGCGGCCGGCTCCCGCCGACCGCATATCGGACGACCACCGGCGGGAGACCGTTCGGAAGGCGCCCGGGAGAACACATGAAGCCGAAGATCCACCCGAAGTACCAGCAGGCGACCGTGCTCTGCGCCTCGTGCAAGACGACCTTCCAGGTCGGCTCCACCCGCAGCGAGCTGCGCGTCGACGTCTGCAACAGCTGCCACCCGTTCTTCACGGGCAAGCAGATGATCCTCGACACCGCCGGCCAGGTCGAGCGCTTCCAACGGCGCCTCGAGCGCACCCAACGCGCCTAGCCGCCCAGGCTTCACGGTCGGTTCCAGGGCCCATCTCTGGCTCGGGTCCAATCGTGCCCCGGCGGAAGCCGGGCCTTCACGGTCTCCGCCTCCCACACGGGTGCTTCGGCGAACGCCTGATTCGCGGGCGAATCCCGGTCGGGGACTCAGCCAGGCGACGCAGCGTGGCACTGGGGTGAGCGCGCTGACCCGGGAGTGGCGCCGCAGGCCCAGTAGGCGCCCGTTTCCTCGGCGCGATATCACCCGAATATGCGTGTGCCTCCCTCTGTAGATTGCACCACCAGACGGGAGACGCCGAATTGGGCATGGAAGCAGTGGCGGCGACCGATTCACCGCCAGCGATCGAAGACCTGCTGGCCGACCACAACGCTACGCTGCTGGCCGCCGCTCGCCTGATCTGCATGAACGAGGCCGAGGCGCAGGACGTGGTCCAGGTCACGTTCGAGATCGCGCTGCGACGCGGCCACACCCTCCGCGATCCGGCGGCCCTGCGGGCGTGGCTTCTGGCAATCGAGACCCGCGAGGCCGTCAGGCGCGTGAGAGCAATGCGCCGCTTCCTTCCTTTCGGGCCTCACGTCCGCGAGCTTGCCGCCCCTGAGCCCTGTCCCGCCCAGACGCTCGCCTTGCGCGAGGGGCTGCGCCGGCTCCCGCGGCGCGTGCGCGCCGCGATAGCTCTCCACTACCTGGGGGGCTACTCGGTTCGCGAGACCGCGGCGGTCGTTGGCGTCAGCGAGAACACCATCAAGACGCAGCTCAAGACGGGCCTGGCCCGACTGCGCGAGGAACTCTGCGATGAATGATTGGCCTGCCGATCCCGAACTGGACATCGAGTTGCGCCGCCTCGTCAACGCCGAACTGGCGGCTGCGGCGGAGAGCGGTACGTCGAGGCGACGCCAGTCGAGAGGCTCGAATAGTCGAGCGTTTGCCAGCCTGGGACTCCTGGCGGTGGTCGTGATTGTCGCGTCCCTGGTGCTGAGAGCGCAGTCGAACCCCGGCCCTGCAGGCCCCTCCGGGCCGGCGACCGTCGAGGCCACCGAGACGCCCAGCAGCCCGAGTGCTACGCCCACAGTCGGGCCCACCTCCACGCCGACCGCCGGGCCGACGGGGGACCCCGCCTACGTCCCGACCTACAAGATGGTCTGCTGGCGGTACAGAAGCATGGCCGTCGCGCTGCTGGACGGGAGGATTCTCATCATCGGCGGGTGCGAGGGGTCGACACCCCAGGAAGACAATTCGGCGGAGCTGTTCGACCCCAGGACCTCCAAGTTCAGCCCCACAGGTTCGACGACGGCAAGCCACGACGCTTACGGGTCGGCCATCCTGCTCGAGGACGGACGCGTCCTGATCGCCGGGGGCAGCGCGGGAGAACCTGGCCAGAACGGGCGAGAGGCCGAGCTGTACGACCCGGGGACCGGGACCTTCAGGCCAACCGGCTCGATGACGGCGATTCGAGCTATCGCGAGTGCGACACTCCTGCAGGACGGGCGCGTCCTGTTCGCCGGTGGCAGCGCGGGAGAACCTGGCCAGAACGGGCGAGAGGCCGAGCTGTACGACCCGGGGACCGGGACCTTCAGCCGCACGGGCTCGATGATCGACGCACCCTCCATCTTCTTCGGTTCGGCTCTCCTGCCCGACGGTCGCGTGCTCTTCGTCGGGAGCGACCAACCCGCTAGCCAGACGATGGCAGAGCTGTATGACCCGGGGACTGGGACATTCAGCCGCACGGGCTCGATGATCGACGCACACCCCAACGGCCTCGGGTCGGCCCTCCTGCCCGACGGCCGCGTCCTGATAGCCGGCGGCGACGACCAGGGTACCGCGGAGCTGTACGACCCGGGGACCGGGACATTCAGCCGCACGGGCTCGATGACCCAAGCGCTGGACGTCATGTCGTGCACGACTCTGCTCGACGGCAGGGTGTTGTTCACCGGGTCCGCCGTGAGCCTAACGAGCCAGAGTTCCGCGGGCCCGGCCGGCAAGGGTACCGGCTTCGCCCTCGTCGACTTCCGGCGGGGCTCGAGTCAGGCCCAGCAACGGCCGCCGGTCTTCGCTCTCGTGCCGGAAACGATGCTGGCCCAGGTGTATGACCCAAAGAGCGGCAAGTTCTCGGCAGCAGGTCCGATGATGGAGCCGCGCGGTGAATACACCGCCACCCTGCTGCCGGACGGCCGCGTCCTGATCGCGGGAGGCGAAACGGATATCGCCGAACTTTTCGACCCGGCGACCGGCAAGTTCGAACTGAACGGCGGCTGACGGCTGGCCGTTCGAAGGGCTGCTGGGGGCCAGCGCGGGATCGAGGCACGTGGATCGGGCGCGCCCGACTCACTCGGCTAGACTTCCCCCATGGCACGCTATCACTACGGCGGCCAGGCGCTCATCGAGGGCGTCCTGATGCGCGGCCGCAATGCACTCGCGGTCGCCCTGCGGCACCCTGACGGTTCGATCGTCTGGGCCACCGAACGGCTGGATCTCGGTCTGCGCGCTCGGCGGGCGATGCGCCTGCCCTTCGTTCGCGGGCTCGTGGTCCTGTACGACACGCTCGTCACCGGGACGCGCTGGCTCGTTCGCTCCGCTACTGTCCAGGCGCTGGCCGCGGAGCAGGCCGAAGCGGTAGCCAAGGGCAGTGGCGGCGTGGGCGGCACCATCCTGCACTCGATCGTGCGCCTGCCCCTCGTCCCGATCATCGGCGCTGCCTCGGACGACGCGCCGAGACCCGCGGCCGCGGGCTCGGCGTCCAGCTACACGGATCCTGACGCGACGCCGACCGCGCCAAAGGCGCCCGGTGCCGAGGAGGGCCTGGGCAAGGGCTACGCCGTCGCAGTCGGCGGCATGCTCGTCGTGGCGCTGGCTTTCGGCGTGGGGATCTTCTTCCTGCTGCCGCTCTTCCTCGCTCAGGCGACCGTCGGTCGCGTGAACCAGGGCTTCGGGCTGCAGCTATCCGAGGGTCTGATCCGGGTCGTCATCTTCATGGGCTATCTGCTGCTGGTGTCGCGGGCGCCGGATGTGCGCCGCACGTTCCAGTACCACGGCGCCGAGCACATGTCGATCCACACTCTCGAGGCCGGCGATCCGCTGACCGTGGCGGCGGCCCGCAAGTACCCCACCGCCCATCCGCGCTGCGGCACCGAGTTCCTGGTCGTCGTCCTGATCATCTCGATCCTGGCCTTCGCGGTCGTCGGCCAGCTGCCGCTCGTGTGGCTGGTCGTATCGCGCGTCGTCCTGATTCCCGTGATCGCCGCCGTCAGCTACGAGCTGCTGCAGCTCGGCGCGCGCCACCGCGGCCACGCCCTGGTGCGCTTGCTGTGGTCGCCGGGGATCTGGGTCCAGATGATCACCACCCGCCAGCCCAGCGACGACATGATCGAAGTCGCGCTCGTCTCGCTCGAGCGCGCCCTCATCACGGACGGGGAGGAGATCCCGGAGGGCAGCGCCATGCTGGCCTGCCGGCCGTTGTCCATGCAGGCCGACCTTGGCGTGGCTACCGGTGGCGCCAGTGGCGCGGGCGGCCCGGAGGCGGCCTCGTGATCGACTCCAAGCTCGTCGAGATCGCCGCCCAGTACGACGCCATGAACGCCGAGCTGCTCCAGCCCGAGACGGCGTCGGACCCGGCCGCGCTCAAGCGCCTTGGCAAGGAGCTGGCCCAGATCGAGCCCGTCGTCACCGCCTGGCGCGACCTCAACGCGATCCGCAAGGAGCTCGCCGAGGCGGTGGAGATGCGCGACTCGGGCGACGATGAGATGCACGACCTGGCCCAGGACGAGGTCCGGAAGCTGGAGACGCGCCAGACCGAGCTGGTCGAGAGGCTCCGCGTTCTGCTGCTTCCGCGCGACCCAAACGACGAGAAGAGCGTGATCCTGGAGATCCGGGCCGGCACGGGCGGTGACGAGGCCAAGCTCTTCGCGGCCGAGCTGCTGCGGATGTACCTGCGCTACGCCGAACGCCACCGCATGCCGGCCGAGGTCCTGAACGCGGACGAGAACGGCATCGGCGGAATCGGCGAGGCCATCGTCGAGATCTCCTCCCGGGGCGCCTACAGCCGGCTCAAGTTCGAGGCGGGCGTCCACCGCGTCCAGCGCATCCCCGTGACCGAGTCGAGCGGCCGCATCCACACCTCCACGGCGACCGTGGCGGTGATGCCGGAGGCCGAGGAAGTCGACATCGAGATCGACGAGAAGGACATCCGCGTCGACGTCTACCGCTCCACCGGCCACGGCGGGCAGTCGGTCAACACCACCGACTCGGCGGTCCGAATCACGCACATGCCGAGCGGCCTCGTCGTCGCCATCCAGGACGAGAAGAGCCAGATCAAGAACAAGGCCAAGGCTATGGCCGTGCTGCGCAGCCGGCTGCTCGATCGCGAACGGGCCAAAGCCGCCGCGACGGAGTCGGCGCTGAGGCGCAGCATGGTCGGCTCCGGCGAGCGCTCGGAGAAGATCCGGACCTACAACTTCCCCCAGGACCGGCTGACCGACCACCGCATCGGGCTCGACCTGCACAACCTGCCCGGGGTCATGGACGGCGACATCGACAAGCTGATCGACGCGCTGAGCAACACCTACCAGGCCCAGCTGCTCGCGTCCCTGGGCGACGGGTCGCAGGCATGACGCGTCTGTCGCGCAAGTCGCGCGCATGGCCCGAGTCGCGGCAGTAGCGACGGGACCGAAATGGCGACCGTGGGCGAGCTCCTGAATTCGGGCACGGCGCGGCTCCGCAGGGCCGGGTCGGAGAGCGCGCGCCTGGACGCCGAGCTGCTGCTGGGTTGGGCCGTCGGGGTCGAACGCACGGCGCTGCTCGCTCATCCGGAGGCGCCGGTTGGGGCGGACGCGGCGGCCGCGTTCGAGGGCGCGGTGGTTCGGCGCGAGGCCGGCGAGCCCGTGGCCTATATCCGCGGCCTGAAGGAGTTCTACGGGCTGGCATTCGGCGTCGACCGGCGAGCGCTCATCCCGCGGCCCGAGACGGAGCTTCTCGTCGCCGAAGCCGAACGCGAGGTGGCCTGGCGGCTGACGGCTGCGCCGCGGCCGGCCGGGACGCCCGACGTCAGGGTCGTGGACGTGGGCACGGGTTCCGGCGCGATCGCGATCGCGCTGGCGACCCTGTTGCGGCGCAGGCGGATGCTCCCCGAAGTCTCGATCCTGGCGGTCGACTGCTCGGCCGATGCCCTGAACCTGGCGCGAGAGAACGCGGTCGCCCATGCCGTCGCCGAGGAGGTCGTCTTTCGCGAGGCGGACCTGCTGCCGGCGGCCGAGCACCCATTCGATGTGATCCTGGCGAATCTGCCCTACATTCCATCGGCCGAGATCGAGCGACTGCCGGTTGCCGCCTCGTTCGAGCCGCGGACGGCCCTCGACGGCGGGCCCGACGGCCTGGCCGTCATTCGACGCCTGCTGTCCGCCCTTCCTTCGGCGCTGGCTCCGGAGGGAACCGCGCTGCTGGAGATCGGGTTCGACCAGGGAGCCGCGGTGGAGCAGGCGGTCGCCGGGTTGCCGGGGGGCTGGACGTGCCGGGTCCAGGCCGACCTCTCGGGGAGACCTCGCCTGGCCAGCGTGGAGCGGGCCGCCGTCGGTTCGACCGTCGCCAACTCGAGCAGCGCACATTCGACCGGTCCCGGCCCGACCCGCCCGAGCGTCACTGGAGCCCGCTGATGCCGGAGCCCGCCCTGCCGATCCGGCTGATCGCCCTCGATATCGACGGCACTCTCGTCGACGCGGACCTGGTCATCGGCCCGCGCACCCAGACCGCCATCGGCGAAGCGATGCGGCGGGGGATCGCCGTCTCGCTCGTCACGGGCCGGATGGCCACCAGCGCCATGCCCTTCGCCGAGGCGCTGGGTCTCACCGGCCCGATCGTAGCCCAGCAGGGGGCGCTGATTCGGGCGATGCCGGCGCCGGGATCCCGCGGCCTGGGCCGGCTGCTCTATCACCGGCCGCTCCGCCCCGAGGTCACGATGGAGATCGTGCGCTGGTGCCGGGAACGGGACCTAGCGCCGCACTTCAACCACCTCGAATGGATGGTCGTCGCCTCGAACGAGGAGCGCCTCGAGGAGTACCGCCTCTTCGTGGGCGATCGCCTGCGGATCGTGCCGGACATCATGGCCCGGGCGGCGCACCCGGTCACGAAGGTCGTGGCGATCGGCGAGGGGGAGCACTCCCTGGACGTCCTGGCCGAGGGGCGGGCCCATTTCGCCGGGCGCGCGGAGGTGACGCTGAGCCACCCGCGCTTCCTGGAGTTCCTGGCTCCGGGTGTCTCCAAGGGCGCGGCGATCCGCTGGCTGGCGCGGCGCCTGGGCGTCCCTCTCTCGCAGGCGATGGCGGTCGGCGACCAGTACAACGATCTCGAGATGATCGGCGAGGTGGGCCACGGGGTCGCGATGCCGAGCGCCCCGGCGGCGGTCCAGGCAGCGGCGCGGTTCGTGGCGCCGCCGGTCGCGGAGGAAGGGGCGGCGCAGATGATCGAGCGGATCGCGCTGGGCGGATGGCGCGGCGCGGACGGCGCGGGCCGAGCGGCCGGCGCCGACGCCGGCGCGGT
>PLOC01000091.1 GCA_003141955.1 Chloroflexota bacterium | reverse complement strand
TGCTGCGTCCGATGCCCGGCAGCATGATGACCAGCTCGAACGCGAGCAGGATCACGGCCGCGGCCATGACCAGCAGGCTGGCGTCGGTGCGCAGCCGGCGGCGGCCGACGGCGGGAGCCGTCGCGGCGTTAGCCCTCCCGACAGAAGCGGCCAGGGCGGCGGTCCCGAGGGCGGCCGCCCCAACGGCGGGCCGCGGGACTGACGGGCCGTCGGGCGCGAACGGCGGTCGCGGCCGGATCGCCGTGCCGGCGGCCTTGGCAAAGCAGCCCAGGCAGGTCTTGCGCGAGGTGCTCCAGCACTCGGAGCACACGAACTGGCGGCACTCGTGGCAGAACTTGAAGCTCTGGACGAAGGACTGGTAGGCGTCGTCGTCCATCTTGGCCAGCAGCTGCCGGCGCGCGCCGTCGTAAGTGGAGCCCAGGCCTTCGCGGAATCGCAGGGTCCGGCTCAGCGCCATCCCCGTGGCCCGCAGGCGGCCGCCGAACCCGAGCCGACGCCGCGACGGCGGCAGGACGAACCTCGTCTTGCAGCGCTCGCAGGCGTACTGGATAAGGGCTGGCGCCTCCTGGCCGGTGCTCATTTACTGCCTCCCCCGAGGGCAAAGGGAGATCGCGACGCGACGGAAGCTGGGCGAATCATGATTTGTCAAGGTTGGCCCGGGAAACGCCCCATTCAATAGGACCGTGGTCATGGGGGGTCCCACCAACGACCCAAACCCAACCGGACCGCTTACCGGGGCCACCTTACACCCGACCTCAGCCACCGATCCGGCCGAGGCGCTGTATCGTGCCTCCGCGTTGGACGGCATTTCGAGCCCGGAGGAGCGATGCGGACCCGGATCCTGCTGATCGCCGCCTGCGTCCTGCTGGCGGTCTTCGCCTACGACGGGGTCGTCCGCCTGCTCCTGATCGGCCTCGTTCGACTGCCCAAGCTCCCGGACGAGCTGACCCTCCTGACTTCGATCCTGGCGCTTTTCAGCCTGACGCACGCCTGGTATTCGATCGGTGGTCGGCTGATGCTCGTCTTCTTCGGCCTGAGCGCGTTCGTCTCCTGGGCCTTCGAGCAGGCCGGCGTGGCGACCGGCCTGGTCTTCGGCGCCTACCACTACACGGACTACCTCGGGCCGAAGCTCGGGAACGTCCCGTACCTGATCCCGCTGGCCTGGTTCATGATGATCTACCCGAGCTACGTGATCGCGAACCTGGTCATGGACGGCCACGCAACGGGGACGCGGGCCGGGGCTGGATGGCTGGTGCGGCTTGCGGCCGTGAGCGCCGTCGTCATGACCGCCTGGGACCTGGTCGTCGACCCGATCCTGTCGGGGCCGTCGGCTCGGGCGTGGATCTGGGAGAACGGCGGCCCGTACTTCGGCATTCCAATCCAGAACTTCCTCGGCTGGCTGCTGACGACCTTCACGGTCTACCTCGCCTACCGGGCGATCGAGCAGCGGGTGGCGCCGCCGGGGCTCGGACCGATGGGAACGGGCGCCGCCGGTCCTCTGGGCACGGGCGCCGCGGCGCTGCCGGTCGTGGCCTACGGTCTGATGCTCGCGTCGGACCTGCTCTCCGGCGTGGAGCCTGCGGGCGTCGCCATCGTCGGCCCGCTCGTCATGGGCCCGCCGCTGGCGCTGGCGGCGTGGCGGCTGTGCCGGAGCGGAGGGGCCCCGAAGGCCGCGTAGACTGAGCCGGTGGGCGGATGGATCGATCGCGTCAAGACGGACCCGCTGCCGTGGCTGCTCGACGAGGAGACGCCGGCAGTGCGGCACCTGGCGCTGCGCGACCTGCTGGACCGGCCGAGCGACGACGCCGAAGTGGTCGCGGCACGCGCCGCCGCGATGCGCGCCGATCCGATCTCATCGATTCTGGCCGCCCAGAATCCCGAAGGCTGGTGGGCGAAGCCGGGGCACGGCTACAGCCCCAAGTACACCGGCACCGTGTGGCAGGTCATCTTCCTCGACCAGCTCGGCGCGGACGGCAGCGACCCGCGCGTTCGGGCGGCCTGCGAGTAGGTCCTGGAGCATTCGCAGTCGAGCAGCGGCCGCTTCGGGGCGATGGCATCGGGGCTGGCCAGGCCGGCGCCTTCGGGCGTCCTTCATTGCCTGAACGGCAACCTGCTCCGCGCCCTGATCGGCTTCGGCCTGCTCGACGACCCTCGGGTCGCGCGCTCGCTAGCCTGGGAGGCGGCGGCGATCACCGGCGGGGGCGAGATCGGGTACTACAAGTCCACCACGGCGGGGCCGGGCTTTCGCTGCGGCATCAACTACGGTGATCCCTGAGCCTGGGGTGCCACGAAGGCCGTCCTGGCGCTCGCCCGCGTCCCGCGCGAGCGACGAACGCCAGCGGTCGCGCGAGCGCTCGAAGAGGGCGCGGCATTCCTGTTGAGCCGCGATCCCTCGGTCGCGGACTACCCGATGGGCCCCGGCACCGAGCCCAGCGGCTCGTGGTTCAAGCTCGGCTTTCCGTCGGGCTACGTCGCCGATTTCCTGCAGGCGCTCGAGGCTCTGTGCGAGGCCGGTATGGCCGCGGAGCCGCGCCTCGATCGCGCCGTCGACCGGATCGTCGCCGGGCAGGATGCCCAGGGTCGCTGGCCGAACCGCTACCCCTACTCGGGCAAGATGGTGATCGACATCGACCGGCCCGGCCGGCCGAGCAAATGGGTGACGCTCCGAGTCTGCCGGGTCCTCAAGGCGGTCGCCGGGTCCTGAAAGCCGCCGCCGGATAGAGGCTGAGCGCGCCGGCACCGAAGTCCTTGTCGCGCGCCGTCTCGGAGACTATCGTGGCCCCGCGCGCGGCAGCAGTCGCATGTCTGGGGAGGACATTGTGAGCGGACGCCGAGGCCACGAGCGCCCCACCGGGGCTGCCCGACCGGGAAGCGGTCCATCTGACGGCGTGCCCGTCCCCGAGTCGGCGCCGGCCGCGCCGATCGACGCCGCTACCCCGTCCGAGGCAGAGCTGCGGCGGATCGTTCTGCGGCTGACACGTGCCCAGATCGCCTACTTCGGCCCGGACGGCCGGGTTCTGTTCGCCACGCCGGCCCTCAGTCAGGCGCTCGGCCTGCCGCTCGACGAGATCATCGGGCGAACTGTGGAGGAAATGGGGATATCCCCGACCCGAAGCCGCTGGATGAGGGAGCTCGGCGTGCGGGCGGCGGCAGAGCGGCAACCCATGCTGGAGATCGTCGACTTCGCCGAAGACGGCGTCAGCGTGGACCGGCAGGTCGCGATGGAGCCGGACGTGGCTCCCGACGGCACGGTCAAGGGCTTTGTGGTGACGGCCTGGGACATCACCGAACTCCGCCAGGCGGCACGTCGAATAGCCCAGCTGGACCGGGTCTACGCGCTTCTGAGCGAGATCGACCAGGCGATCGTCCGGATCCGCGACCGCGACGCCCTGCTGGCCGAAGCCTGTCGCATCGCCGCCGAGGTGGGCGTCTTCGAGCTGTGCTGGATCGGGCTGCTCGAGCCCAACGGCGACGTGCGGAAGGCGGCCCGCGCCGGCAGCGACGTGTCGGTCCTCGACGAAGCCGTCGTGTCGGCCAGGGACGAACCGGCCGGCCGCGGCGCCGTGGGCGCCTCGATCCGGGAGAACCGGACCGTCGTCGTCGATGATGCCGCGGGCGACGAGCGAATGGCCCCGTGGCACGTGCGGCTGGTCGGCCACGGCTTCCGGACGACCGCCGCCTTCCCGCTCCGCCTGGGGGGCCGGCCGATCGGCGCCTTCGCCCTCTATTCCAGCCAGCCGGGCTATTTCGACGCCGAAGAGGTCCGCCTCTTCGAGGAGCTTGCCGGCGACATCTCCTTCGCCCTCGACCGCTTCGAGGCGGAGCGAGAGAGGGGCGTCGCCCAGGAGGCGCTCCGTGAATCCGAGCGTCGCTTCCGTGACCTCTTCGACAGCAATCCCATTCCGATGTGGGTGTTCGACTTCGAGACGCTGCGCTTCGGGGCCGTCAACGACGCCGCCGTCGCCACCTACGGCTACTCGCGCGAGGAGTTCCTGAGGATGACGCTCAGCGACATCCGCCCGCCGGAGGACGTCGCCGCCATGCTCGCCAGCGTCGCCGCACCCGGCGAGGGATACCGGCCCAGCGACGTCTGGCGGCACCGCCGCAAGGACGGGGCGCTCCTGGATGTCGAGGTCAGCGGCCACGACATCGAATTCGAAGGACGGAAGGCTCGCGTGATCGCCGCCATCGACGTCACAGAGAGGCGGCGCCTGGAGGCGCAGCTCGCCGAGGCCAGGCGCATGGAAGCGATGGGCCACCTCGCCGGCGGCATCGCCCACGACTTCAACAACCTGCTCACGGCCATCCTCGGCAACGCCGAGCTGCTGGGAGCCGAGCTGGGCGACAGCCCGATGGTCGAGGAGGCTCGGGAGATCCAGCGGGCGGGCGCACGCGCGGCCGAGTTGACGCGGCAGGTACTCGCCTTCGCCAGTCGCCAGGTGATGGCGCCGCGGCCGGTCGATCTCAACGAGGTGGTCGCGGGCGCGGGCCAGATGCTTCGCCGGCTGATCGGCGAGCAGATCAAGCTGGTGCTGAAGCCCGAACGCGAGCCGGCGGTCGTGATGGCGGACCCGGGCCAGCTCGAGCAGGTTCTCGTGAACCTGGTCATCAACGCCCGGGACGCGATGCCCGAGGGCGGGACTCTGCAGATCGGGGTGAAGCAGGTGGCCGAGGCCGCCGAGCTTGGAGCGGGGTCTCTTTCCGGTCGGGCCGTTCTGTTGACGGTGGCCGACACCGGAATCGGCATGGACACCGAGACCCTCGCCCACGCTTTCGAGCCGTTCTTCACGACCAAGCAGGCCGGCGCGGGCACGGGTCTCGGGCTCGCCACCGTCTACGGCATCGTCCGCCAGTTCAAAGGCGAGATCTGGGCCGAGTCGGCGGCCGGCGCCGGGACGACGGTCTCGGTGCTGCTGCGTCGCGTCGAGGCCAGGCCGGAGCCACTTGCCCGGCTCGTGCCCGTGGTTTCGGGCAGCGTCGCGGCGGCCACGATCCTGGTCGTGGAGGACGAGCCCGCGGTCCGGGCACTGGTCGTCTCCACGCTGGAGCGGGCCGGCTATCGGGTGATGGTCGCGGCCTCGCCGGCGGAAGCGGTGGCCCTGAACGAGGGTCTGGATGCACCGATCGACCTGCTGCTCACGGACCTGATCATGCCCGGGGGCAACGGCCAGGCGCTGGCGGAGAGGTTGCTGCAGAAGCGGCCGGCGATGCGGGTCATGATGATGTCGGGCTACGGCGCCGGCCTCGGCCCCATTCCCCCCGATGCCGCGTTCCACTTCATCGCCAAGCCCTTCGGACGCGACGAGCTCACGGCCGCGGTTGCACTGATCCTCGCGGAGGCATAGCGCCCGGCGATCCCCGGGAAACGGTCAAGCGCGGCCCGCGCGCCGGCGCGACGGAAAGGGTCCTCATGGATCTCGCCGCAGTAGCGGAGGACGCAGTCGGCTACGTCCTCAATCGGCCGGGCGATGTCCGGGAGGTCTGGCCGGGCGTCATTCTCACCCACAGCCCCAACCCGATGCCCGGGTACGGCTCGGCCGGCAGGATCCGGCTCGGGCCCGAGGTCGATGACCCGGTCCGGGAGGTGCGGTCCTGGTTCGCCGCTCGGGGTCGGGACAGCTTCGCGTGGAACCTCGGCCCGAGCACGACCCCCATCGACCTGGAGCGGCGCCTCCTCGATCTCGGCGCCGAGCCGAAGCCGACCGATCCCGAGTTGACGGCGATGGTGCTGGACCGCGAGCCGCCCGCCGGGCGCGGCAACGTCGCAATTCGCCGGGTCGAGACGTTCGAGGACCATGTCGCCGAGTGGGAGATCATCTTCGCCGCGTTCGAGATGCCGGAGGCCGAGCGCGCAGCCGTCCGGGCGACGCTCGCGGCTCGCTGGGCCGAGCTCGCCGCCGATGCGACCGGATGGACCTACCTCGCGCTCATGGACGGCGTGCCCGCCGCGGTCGCGTCCGTCAGGATGACCGAACCCGGACCGCTGTGCCTGAGCGGCGGGGCGACCCTGGCCTGGGCTCGAGGCCGCGGCCTGTACCGCGCCCTCGTTCGAGCGCGGTGGGATGACGCCGTTCGGCTCGGCGCTGCCGGCCTGGTCGTTCGGGCATCGGACATGGCGCGCCCGATCCTGGAGCGACTCGGCTTCCGTGCGACGGGCGACGGGCGACATCAAGCTGCTGATCGACCGAACGGACTTCTGAGCGCCGGCTGCGACCAGCCCGCGAGCAAACGCCCGCCGACGCGTCTTTAGGAGAACGTCTGCCACGCCTCCCATTCGAGCGTGTCCCCGAGCGAGACGTACTAGTATGGCATCCAGGCGTGGCCCAGCAGCCCCCAACTCGAACCCCAGGAGTTCTGCATCAGGAACGCGCCCTTCGAGTCGTCATAGCCGACGAACTTGTAAGCGTGGCCTCCGGCCGTCGGATCGGGCGGCGGCAGCACGCCGTCGGGCCCGGGCGTGAACCAGGCCTTGCTCCACGGGCTGCCGATCCAGGCGTCGCCATAGGCGGCAATGGTCTGCTTGATCTCCGTCGGCGTCCGCAGGCGGGCGTACGAGGCGATTTTGTTTCGGTCGCCGACGTGTACCGGCGCCGGAGGGGCTGGCGGGTTGCTGGACCGGGGGCGCTGGTACGGCCCTTCGATCCAGTCCACCAGCGACAGGATGGCGTCGAGGACTTCATCCCCAGATGGGATGAGGTTCAGGCCGTGCCGCCCGGAGGCCGGCTGCCGCTCCAGCGCCTGGGCTCGGGCGACCACACGGGCCTGCTCCGGCGTCAGCCCCGACAGGACGGCCTTGACCAGGCCTCCCCGCGACTTGAGCACCTGGCAGGCGACCCGGATGAAGGTGCCGTCCGTGTTGGGCGAGCCGTCCTGCCGCTTGCACAGCCGGTAGAGGTCGTCGGGGTCGAAGTTGAGCGCCTCGGATTCCTCGAGCATGGTTTCGACCTGGCGCCCGAGGGCGCCCGAGTAGCCGACGCACGCCGGCAGGCCGTCCTGGTTCAGGACGATCCACAGGAAGCGCGGCGCGTACGACGGCAGCGGAGCTGCCGCCGCGACCCCCGGCGCATGGAGAGCCAGGCTGTGGTCACGCTCGTCGACGGGAGAAGGAACGCGGCCGAGTCCGTAAGGCATGGAACCCCCAGCGTGCGGTTTCGTGCCGTCAGGCTACGCGGCCGGCCGGCCGTTGCCAACTGGGCAGCCTATCAGGATAGACTCGCCTGCGCTTCGGAACCCAGAGGCCATCGCGGCGCCTGAGCGGCCTGACGGCCGCTAGAGTACGGCGATGGCAGCCTCTCCCCGTGCCTTCGTGCTGCGACACACGCACCTCCGCCTCGTGCCGGGTCTCGAGGAGGTCCGCCTCCACCTCGCCGACGAGGTGCTGCCGCTGACGCACGCCGTCCAGATCGAGACGGACGATCCTGACGCGGCCGTCCCTTACTGGGCGTTCGCCTGGGCGGGCGGGCTCGCGATCGGCCGGTACCTGCGCGAGCACCCCGAAGCCGTAGCGGGTCGGCGGGTGTTCGATGTCGCGTCCGGCTCCGGGCTGTGCGCGATCGCGTCGATGCACGCAGGCGCGGCCGAGGCGACCGGCGCCGACATCGATGCCTTCGCCGCCGCGGCGATCGAGCTCAATGCCCGCGCCAACGGCCGCCGGGTGACCGTCGTGCGTCGCGATGTCCTGGACGAGGAGCCGCCAGATGTGGACCTGATCCTGGCCGGCGACTGCTGGTACGACGCCGGCCTCGCTGGGCGCGTCCTGCCCTGGCTGCGGCGGGCTCGGGACCGCGGGATCGATGTCCTGGTCGGCGACCCCGGCCGCCGCTACTTGCCCACCGACGAGCTGGTGGAACTCGCCTCGTACGACGTCCGCACCACGACCGAGCTGGAGGACCTCGAGATCAAGCAGGGTCGGATCTATGCCTTCCGGCCAGCCGGCGAGAAGCTACTTCAGGGCCCGCTCGACAGCTCGTGGCTACGGGTCAGTTGTCCCCCTCGATCCAGCCCTGCCGTTGGGCGACGCGCACCAATGAGGTCCGGCTGGTGACGTCGTAGCGATCGAACATGCGCCGAAGCTGGCTCTCGACGGTCTTCAGCCGGAGCAACAGACGTTCGGCGATCTCCGCGTTACCGAGGCCCTCGGCCACGAGCGCCAGGATCTGTGCCTCGCGCGGGGTCGGCGGACGCGGCGCCGTACGCACAGCTCGGCGGGCGTCGTCCGTGAAGGCCGTGCCTCCGGCGGCGACCGTTCGCACGGCCTTGAGAATCTGCTCGATGCTCGCCATCTTCGAGAGATAGCCCTTCGCTCCGCGCTCGACCGCGGCGACGTAGTAGCTCGGATACGTGTACGCGCTCAGCATGATGAATGCCGGGCCCGGCATGTGGCGGGCGAGGATCTCCAGGCCGTCCACCGTCCCGGCCAGACGGATGTCGCACAGGATGATGTCGGGGGACTGGGCCTCGATCAGACGATCGGCCGCGTCGCCGGTCCGGGCCGTCCCGACGACGGTCACGTCGGGCTCGCCCCCCAGGAGCGCCGTGAGCCCCTCGGCGATGGCGGGATGATCCTCGATGATCGCCAGCCGGATCACGTTCCTGCCTCCGAGGTCGGCAGCGCATCGCCCCGAGCTCTCCCCTTGCTGAGCGGCAGCCGAACGACGATGACCGTACCCTCGCCGAGGATCGACTCGGCCTCGATCGTCCCGCCATGCGCGGCCACGATCTCGCGCGCCAGGTAGAGCCCAAGCCCCAGCCCGGTCGAGGGCTTGCTCCCCAGCCGCGTATATGGCTGGAACAACTGCGGCATCACATGGCTGGCTATGCCCGGGCCGTAATCGCGGACTTCGACCATCGCGACCGATCCGGATCGACGCACGGTCACGTCGATGGTGGGCGACATCGCCGCGTGCTCGACAGCGTTGGATAGAACATTGACGAAGACCTGTTGCAGGCGACCGGCATCCGCCTGGACGAGGATCGGCCCACGAGGCATCGAGGCCCGGATCGTCGCTGCATTCGGCAGCGTCTCGGCAACCTCGATGGCAGCGCGAACGACCCCTAGCAGATCGATCGGGGCGGTGACAAGCTCGAGTCGACCGGCCTGGATGCGACTCACGTCGAAGAGACGCTCGATGAGCTCCCCGATCTGCCTGGTCTGCGCGAGTGCCCGGGCCGCATAGATGCGGGCTTGCGTGGAGCTCTCCGGGCCGAGGTGCCGCTCGACGAGCTGGAGGTATCCATGCAGGGCGGCCACCGGGGTCTTGAGCTCGTGTCCTGCCGCGGCCATCAAGCGCTCCAGGCTGAGCCGCATTGTGCGCTCGGAAAGGTCCCGGATCGTCAGCACGCCGCCCCAGGTCCGGTCGCCGGCGGTGAGCGGCTCCGCCACGGCCTCGAACCAGCGCCGCGTCCCCCCAGGCTGGGTCACCGCGAACTCCATTCGGAACCGTTCGCCTCGGGCGGCCCGTCGCTGCGGTCGGTCGGCCTGCGGAATCGGAAGACCGGCGGCATCCTCGGGCTCGATCTCGGCCTCGGCGCCACCGAAGAACCTGTCGTAGGCGTCGTTGGTCGTCATGATCCGCCCTTCGTGGTCGACTGCCACGACTGCGTCGCCGAGGCTGGCCAGAATCGATCGGAGACGATCGTGCTCCTCCTGAGTGTCCAACCTCTCTTGCTCGAGCACGACCGCCTGGGCACTGAGCTCTTCGGTGCGCGTGGCGAGGTCCTCGTTCGCGACCCGCAGCTCCTCGACGCTCGCGGTCAGCTCCTCATTGAGGGTTTCGAGTTCCTCGTTGGTGGCCTGGAACTCCTCGTTGACGGTTTCCACTTCCTCGCGAGTGGCCTGCGCGTCCTCGCTGGCCAGGAGCATCGCTTCGTTCGCCGACCGGAGCGCGGCGACCAAGGCAGTCAGCTCCTCGTTCGCTCGAAGGAGCCGGCCGTTCGTGGCGACCGCCTTCTCGAGTCGCTGCCGTGTCCGGATGTCGCCGCGACGCTCCCGCTCGGGTCTGGTCACGTCCGTCAGTTCGACGACGGCGCCTTCGATGGCACGGTCCTCGACCCGGTAAGGGCGGACGGTGGCCTCCACGAAATGCGCCGTCTCGCTGGCGGCATCCGTGGGCTCAACCTCGAACACGGCCGTGGTGGCCTTGCCCGCCAGCGCGGAGTCGATGGCAGCTCGGATCGCACTGGGCGGAAGAACCTCGGCGAGATGGACGAAGTCCTGGTCGTAGGCCGCGCCGTGGATCCCGAGCATCTGGCGTGCGGCGGAGTTGATGCGCAGGATGTAGTAGCGCGGATCGACGACGACGATGCCGACCGTCAGGTTGAGGAGCAGGCTATCCGCCGACGCCGACGATTCCGCTACGCGCTGGGCGTCGCGGTGCGTGACTCGGATGGCCTGATCGAGCTGAGATTCCTGGCTCCGACGCGGGCGGAGCACCGCCGGTCGCATCGGTGGGATCGCGTAGCTCCCGGGCCGCCGCCGATAGACCCGCAGGCGCGCGTGCTCCTCTTCGAACGGCTCCGGCAGGGCCATGACGCTCTCGGACGTACCGAGGGCCAGCCGACCGCCCGGCCGCAATGAGAACGCGAACGTCTCGAGGGCGACCCGCTGCATGGGCGCCGCGAAATAGATCAGCACGTTCCGGCAGAGGAGCAGATCGATCCGCGGGAAGGGCGCTCGTTCGCCGAGATCGTGCTCGCCGAAGACCATCAGGGCACGCAACCGTTTGGCGACCTCGTAGCCGCCGTCCGATTTCACAAAGTAGCGGTCTCGTGCACCTGCGGGTAGGCCCTTGAGAGCAGCGGGCGGATAGATCCCCCGGCGGGCGAAGGCGATCGCGTCGCGGTCGATGTCCGTCGCGAAGATCCGGACCTCCGGCCACGGGAGCTCGTCTCGGAGGGCTTCGGCGACGACGATGGCCAGGGAGTAGGCCTCTTCGCCGGTGGAACAGCCGGCCGACCAGATGCGGAGTTCGCGCAGATCGCGCCGGGCCTCCGAGACTAACTCGGGGAGGACATGGGCGCCCAGGTACTCGAAGAGCTTCGGGTCCCGGAAGAACTCCGTGACCTTGATCAGGAGGCTGTTGAGGAGCCGGGCGAACTCCTCGGGATCGGACTCCAGATAGGCCGCGTAGCCGGCCAGGGTCGGCCGAGCGGTGGCGTTCATCCGGCCGTGCAAACGGCGCAGGATCGTGGCCGGCTTGTAGGTGCGAAAGTCGATGCCGCTCCGAGCGTGGATCCGTTCGAGGAGCTTGCCGAGCTCGTCGTAGTCGGGTCCCTCCGCCGGAGCGTTGCCGGCGGCCAAGAGATCGCACAGAACCGATCCGATCGAGTCGAGGTCGGCCGTCGCGTCGACCAGGGACGGGGGAATCGAGCTCGGCATCGAGGGGAACATCGCCGTCGCCGGATTCTCGATGACTACCGCTCCGCCCGCCTTCTTCACGTACCAGGCTCCCGAGGAACCGTCGGACCCGCTGCCGGTCAGGATCACGGCGATGAGCCCGGGGCCGAAGACGCCGGCCGCGCTTTCGAACAGCACGTCGATGGACGGTGCCACGGCGCCGGGCTTGGCGGCCCTGAGCCTCAGGTCGCCGTGGCTGATCTCCACGATGCGGTTCGAAGGAACGACGAAGATGACGCCGTCCTCCAGGGCCTCACGCTCCTCGACCACTCGCACGGGCAGCGTCGCGTGGCGGGCGAGGATCTCGTGCAGATGGCTGGGACGGCGGGGATCGAGATGCTGCGCGATCACGATCGGCGCGGGGAAGTCGGCCGGCAGGCTCGCCACCACGCGCGAGAGCGCCTCGATGCCGCCCGCCGAGGATCCGATAACGACGAGCTGAGATTCCTGTGGGATCGCCGGTCGCGCCATGTTGTCTACATTCTAGATTGGCGATCGAGCGAAGTGGACCCGCCTCTCGACCGGCTCAACCGAAACCGGCCCGCCGCCCAGCGTGGGCAGGGTTTCCATCCTCGCAGAGCCATCGGCGAACGCCTACTTTGTTAACATGAGGGCGAGTACGTCGCCCAGCGTCCAACCCGCGAGGCTCCCTGGCCGTGGACACGACCCGACACCTCAACATGACTACGCCGGAGATCACGATGGAAACGCAGGAGAACGGACCGGAGTCGTTCGAGGGCGCACGAGCTGCGATCGATCAGGCACGCACCGATGTGTCCAAGGCCATCGGGCACGTGCCGGAAATCGCCGGCGGGGCGCGCAATCGCGCCGGGCAGGTCGCCGAGCGGCTCCCGGGGGCGTTCGACCGCGTGCAATCCGGCGCGGGGAGCACCATGACCCGCCTGCAGACGATGCCCGATTCGGCGCTGCGTCTGCTGGCGGCCGCCTCGCTCGGTCTGGGTGCCGGGCTCCGCCTCGCGGGCGCGCCGCGCCTGGTCACGCTGGCCGGCTTCGCCCCTGCGTCGGTCCTCGGCTTCGCGATCATGTCCCGCCCACGCCGATCTCACCTGGCTTCGCACCCGACCCTGCCGTAGCACAGGCGCCTCGGCTCACAGGGTTTTCACCCTCGCGCCACGCCCCGCGGCAGGTCCACTATCCAGTCGCTACTTTGACGCAAGCGGGGAAGCTATGGTCATTGGGCAGGTCGACGGCTCGTCGTTACCTCGAAACCTACGGTTGGGAGACGCGTGAGGAACGACACGGATAGACGGTAGAGGCACCACCGGCACCTCCCGATCGACTACTTGTATGAGGAAGTTCCAATGGGAAAGCTCACCTTTCCGTTCCGGGGCCTGGTCGCCTTGGCACTGCTGGCCCCCTTGTCGATCATCAGCACATTGCCTGCAGCCGCGGCACATACGATCGCCGCGACCACCACGTGCAGCAATAGTGTCGACGACACGCCCGGCCTTGGCCTGATCTGCCAGGTCACCGTCGTCAACACGATCACCGGCAGCGGCGGATCCGCAAGAGTCACGATCCACGAGTGCCACGGCGCCGCGGGCAGCCCGACAGCGGCGTGCACGACGACGACGACCTCGCTGACCACGCCGGTGACCGCTGTCACTGAGTGCAATAGCTCGATCAACGGCGGAGGCGGCACGCTCCGCTGCAGCATCGTGGTCACATCCAACTTCTACGGCGGCGTCAGCCCAGGTTCGACGGCGGCCACGGTGAACCAGTGCGTCGGTTCCGGCGGTGACGGCAACGTGTTGTTTGCCTGCGACCCCATCCCGGCCTCCGTAAGCGATGCGGCGATCACTCAATGCAATGGCTCTGCCACGGGCGGTGGAGCCAGCGTGACCTGCACCGCGACTGGCACGATGGCCTCGGCCCTCGTGGTCACGATCAACCAGTGCAATGGCTCGGCCAACGGCGGTGGAGCGTTGATCGTCTGCTCTGCCAGCCTGGTCAACAACGCCGTCGCCGGCACACCGCCGCCCACCGGGACGGCCAGCAGTGGCTCGAGCGACAACTCGACACCGCTGCTTCCGCTGCTGGCCCTGCTCGCCTCGGGCGGGCTTGGTCTGGCAGTGATCGCGGCGCGGCGACGGAGGATCTACAGCTAGGCCACCCTGAGTCGCCTCGAGCGGCTGCGAATAGGTCTGACTTGATCGACGGGCCGCTCTCCGGCCCGTCGATCCTTATTGTCCGAGCTCGATCCGGCCGACCCGCGCCCGGACCTCCGCGTACAGGCAAACGAGTCCGTCGGCGAAGTTTGAGCCGTCATCGCCCCCCACCGATCAGAAGCCTGCCTCCGGGGCAAGGCCCACAGGAGACGCTACGGCGCAGCGAGGGTTCTCATCCTCGCGGCCGGCGCCAGATCCAGCCCAGACTCGGAGAACGGCATGAGGATTCATGCAGGGAGCACGGCCAAGGAGTACAGAGATGACCGATCAGCACACCAAAGGCGCCATCAACAAGGCCCAGGGCGAGGTCGAGGAAGGGCTCGGCAAGTTGACCGGCGACAGGCGGCAACAAGCCAAAGGCAAGGCCAGGCAGGTCCAGGGCAGCGCTCAGCAGGGCCTGGGCCACATACAGGACGCCGTGCGAAGGCCCAAGAACTAGCTGTAGTCCCGACCCGCTGGCGATGGCTAGACAGCGCACCACATCCGCGGCCAGGACCCAGATCTCATCGGGAGGAGCATGCGATGAACGCTTCTGAACCCGACGGCATGGCTGGCAACGGCGCGGCAGAGGTCCAGCTATGACCGATCAGCGTGTCTTCTGAGCGCGACTGCATGGTCAACGAGCGGCGCCCGCCTCGGCCGCCAGCAGTCGGCTGGCGCTGAAGCATGGCCATTCTCGCTGCGCTATTCGGGGCCATCGGGAGGCAGGCGGGCCGCGTCCTGACGACGGCTCTGGGCTGGGCCAGCACGCTGCTCTTCGGACGCGTCCCCCGCCAGAAGCAGCTGCTCCTCTCGCTGATTGCGCTGGGCTCGCTCGCCTGGGTGGTGTTGCTGCTAGGTACCATCCTGCCCAACGTAGGAACCTTCCTGCTGACGGCGCTGCCGCTCTCCGGGTCCTTCGACCAGAACTTGGTGCGCCTGGCGATGCTGATCGGGGCGCTCGTGGTGCCGCTTCTTGTCGGTCTCGGCGGGCTGTTCATCGTCGACGTCGGAACCCGGCCCACCGGCCTCGCGGCGGCGAGGCAGGTGCTGCGGGGCTACCCGATCGCCTTGCTGCTCGCATTCACGTTCATCCTGCTGGCCATCGTGGGAGTGGTGCGCAAGGGCCGGACTCTCGCTCGCCGCCGGGCGGATGCGCACATCCCGATCGTGGTGCACCCGGGCGGCTACGAGATCATGGTCGACGACCTCGAGGCGGCCTTGGGCGAGGCGGGCTTGACGGTCGAGCGCCGGCCGGCGGCGGCGATCCTCGCCGTTCCCGGGCGGCTGGTCGCACGCGTGGCCGGCGGCGGCGTGCGGGCACTCGTCCCGCACCAGCTGACGACGCTCTACTCGCCCGTCCTGGAGGTCGAGCTGTACCCCTCAGACATCGCGATCTGTGGCCAGAAGGAGGCCGTTGCTCGCGCGCGCGCCGCGATCGCGACTCGGCTGACCGCGACCGCCGCGTACCTGACGACCTCCAAAGAGGCCCAGGCGGTCGAAGACCGCCTGGATGAGATTGTCCGAGCCCGAGGCAGGACGCGCGAGGAGGGGCGAACCCGGCGTTCGGACAGGCTGGTTGAAGAGCTGCGCGCGATGGACCCCACCCTCGCGACTCTCGACGTCGACTACGCCGAGTGGGAAGTCCTGTACCGCATGCGTCTCCAGATCGAGCGCGACTTGCTGGTCGGCTCCCCGGTCGGTTAACCCTCGCACCCGCAACGAGCGTCGCCACTACGCAAGCCATAGCGCGGAGTCGTTCGACGCCGGTGCCTGAGTGGTTTTGGCTCCGCGCGATCGCCCGCCGGCCGCGACTCCCCGGCCAGCAGCTCGTCGTAGCGCACGGGGTCTACGTTTCCCCCGCTCAGGATTGACACCACGCACCCGCTCGCCGACCCGCTGAATCACGGAGCCCCTCGCGAAACGAATGAGTCTGACCTGATCGCGCAAGCGGTCGCCCCCGCCTCAGCCGGGCTCACCCTGCACTAACCGTGCCAGTTCAGCAGGGGGTTTTCATCCTCGCGCGACGCCCGCAGCAGGACCACTATCGAGTCACGACAACGGACCGAAGGCTCCACCGGCTTGATGGCCGGATGCAGGTCCATCGTCCGTCGCCGGGAAGAAGACCACCGTGACAGTTCAGGAACAGCGGAGCGTCACCACCGACGCGCCGACCACCACCGAGTCCGGTGGCTTTCGCAACCGGACCACCACCAGGCGCCAGCTCGACTTTCGGCCCAGCAACAACGAGACAACCCGCCGCATAGTCGTCCTCGTCTTCGGCCTGATCCAGATCGTGCTCGGGCTGCGGATCGTGCTGCTACTTCTCGACGCCCGAACGGGCAATCTGCTCGTCTCGATCATCAACAACGTTGGCGGGCTCTTCGCCGCGCCATTCCAGGGGATCCTGCGCATCAGCGCCGTTTCCTCCGGTGGCTCCGTGCTCGATGTCGCCGCAGTCGTCGCTTTCGTCGGCTGGACGATCATCGAACTGATCGTTCTCTGGGGCCTCGCGATCTTCCGGCACGAGCCCGCCCTCGCCTAATCCGGCCGCTACTTGCGCAGCCCTCGCCGACCGGCGTCCGGCTTGCGCTCACCAAGAAAGAAGCAATTCCGTGGACATTCCCAACATGACACTCCTTGCCTGGCTCGTCGTCGGCGCGATCGCCGGCTTCCTCGCCAGCATCATCACCGGGTCCCGTGAGGGCCTGGTCATGATGGTCGTACTCGGAATAGTGGGCGCCATCGTCGGCGGCTGGGTCGCTACCGATCTCCTCAAGATCGCCAACGTGACCGGCATCAACACCACGAGCGTCATCGTCGCCGTGGTCGGAGCCCTCATCGTCATCTTCGTTGTCGGAAGCCTCGGCACCCGGCGTGGCGGGTACGGCTGGCGCTGACCCGAGAACGCTCGCGGGGCGCCTGCCTCGCTCTGACGACACCTAGCAGGATCGGTTTTCCGGTGGGGGCCGATCCTGCTTCCTTGGTCACCACACTGGAGCCGGCCATGGGACCCCACGTCGCCTTCGTGTCGACCTATCCCCCGCGTCGCTGCGGGATCGCCACCTTCACCCGGGATCTGGCTGCTGTTGTGGGCCACCGCGAGATCGTCGCCGTCCACTGGCCCGGCGATCGGATCCTGTACCCGCTCGAAGTCACCGGACTCGTCCAGGGGGACAACCGCGCCGACTATCTCCGTGCGGCCGACCAGGTTTCTGCATCGGGCGTGTCGGTCGTCTCGATCCAGCACGAGTACGGCCTCTTCGGTGGCCAGGACGGCGCCTTCATCCTCGACTTCCTCGACCGGATCCGGGTTCCGGCCGTGGCGACCCTGCACACTGTGCTGCGACAGCCCAGCGCTTCACAGCGCCACGTGATGACGCGGCTCCTCGACCGGAGCTCCGCGGTCGTGGTCATGTCGCAGATCGCGGCGAGGTTGCTGCAACGCGAATACGGCGCAGACGTTTCGCGGACACGGGTGATCCCGCACGGGGTTCCCGACCTGCCGCTCGTCGACCCCGACCTGCGCAAGCCCGACTTCGGGCTTGAAGGTCGGTCAGTGATCCTGAGCTTCGGGCTCCTTGGACCCGGCAAAGGCTACGAGCACGTGATCGAAGCCATGTCGCGCGTAAGACGGGAGCGGCCCGATGCCCTTTATGTGGTGCTTGGGGCGACGCATCCGAACCTCATCCGCGCCGAGGGCGAGGCCTATCGCGACCGGCTGCGCAGGGCGGTGGACGAGCTGGGCCTTCAGGAACACGTCCTTTTCGTCGATCGCTTCGTCGGGCAGGAAGAACTCGGGCGCTGGCTCCAGGCCGCCGACGTCTTCGTCACGCCCTATCCGAATCTCGACCAGATCGTCTCCGGCACGTTGTCGTACGCGCTCGCCGCAGGCAGACCGGTCGTCTCCACTCCATTCGCCTACGCGTCCGAGGTCCTTTCCGCCGGTCGCGGCGTCCTCGTGGCACCCAACTCCTCGGAGGCCCTGGCCGATGGATTGTGTGACCTTCTCGGCCACGAGGCCCGCAGACGGGAGATCGGTCGACGGGCCTACGCATTCAGTCGCGGGAGGATCTGGCGGGAGGTCGGCGCCGCATATGGCGCGCTGTTCGCCCAGGTCGCGCGAAGCGCCCAGGTCGCGCGAAGCCTCCAGATCCCGTACGACGCACCGGCCCTGGTGGCTCATGGCTGAGCCCAGGCTTCTCTTTGCATCCTTACCGGAACCTCCGGGGTCCGGCCCTGACGCGTCGAGAGTGGTGCTCATTCGGAGGGTCATGGAGGCGGCCGCTCGCAAGGGAGTGGCGCTCGACATTCGGATCATGCCCGAGTCGGCACACACCGCCGAGGAAGCCGCGGCGGCGGTCCAGGCCGAGCTCGGTCAGATCGTAAAGGCCGTCGTTCTGGTGGCTGAGCGCCCCGAGGGCCGGCTGATGCCCATTGTCTGCATGGTCTCCGGGCGCAACCAGATCGATCTGGGATTGGTGGCCGCAGTCACGGGAGAGGTTTTCCTTCGCGGAGCGACCGCCCTCGAGGCGGGCGATCTCACCGGCTACTCGCCAGGCGGCATCCCGCCCTTCGGACACGGCCGCGACGTGCGTATCGTGATGGATCAGGATCTGTGTCGGTACGAGTCCGTCTGGGCTGCGGCCGGCACGGACTCGGCCTTCTTCCAGATCGCACCTCGGACGCTGCGAATGCTGTCCAACGCGGTCGTTGCCCAGGTGGCCAAGGAATTCCGGAGGAGCGCCGCCGCCGCGCCCCCGATCCAACCGCGACTCCGGTTCGAGGTCGGGACGGGCGCGTAGGGCCGCTGCTCGAGGCCATCGCCGCTCGAGGATTGACGTCAGGTTAAGGCGTCGGGACGGAGAGGCGGCCGGGTATCACGAGAATGGGGTTTCCATCCTCGTACCCTCGGATGAATACGAGCAGGATCAGGATGAAAGAAGGTTCCCCATGGAACTCCTGTTGGTCATCGTGATCCTCATTCTCCTTTTCGGCGGCGGGTTCAGCGTCTACCGTCGCTGAGAGCTGGGCCATCTGGCCCGACCGATTCCTCATGCCTGACGAAATCGCGTCTCGACCCGAGGACGCGGTTTCGTCGTGCCGGCGACTGCAGTGTCGGGCTCGAAACATGCGAGGAGCAGCCCAGGTAGCGCCCGCCAGAGCGTCCTCGGGAATCTCAGGGCAGGTGAGTCTCGGTCGGATCGATCTCCCGCAAGCCCGAGCGGCGGTTCACCACGATGAGCATGGCGCTCGGGTTCTCCGGGCTCGCGCCCGATGGGTCAGACGATGAACGACAGGAAGCCGAAGAACAGGCCCAGGTTGGTCCAGTCGATCTTGCCGAATGACAGGATGCCGGCGGTCGTTAGCACGGCGAGCGCGAAGCAGATGCAGGCCACGACGACCAACACGTACTTGGGGTTACTGAACATGCTGTTGCGAGCCATCGGAGTCTCCCGCATTGGGACCTGGCCCGCTGGACCAACATGGGCGCAGCCGGAATAGGCCCGTTTCGAGTCTGACCATGCCTGATCACAGGCCGTGAGGATGAAGACCCTTAGTCTCGCCTGAAGCCGAGGCGCGTCGCGGCGTCAACCCCCACGCTCACCCTGTAGTTCCGTCCGCCACGCCGCCAGCTGACGATACAGGGCCGGCGCCCCCAGCGGCGGATCCTCGGCCAGCTGAAGAGTCGCCGGGCAGAGGATGAACGGCTCGCTTTGCCAGCCTCCCAGGCCGCCATGCGAGCCGATGAGCTCCTCGAATGCGGTGACCTCCCCCGACTCGCGGTCGAGCGCGCCCAGCAGTATCAGGTCGCCGGCATTCGGAAAGCCCTCGAGGTGCAGCAGGTTCTCGGCGGCCCGAGGACCGTAGTCGGCCAGGGCGTCGCTGTCAGCGGACTCGTGCGCGTTCAGATCGACCCGGCCCTGCGCCCCAACGACCAGCGTACTACCGGCGTCTGTCCTGACGACGAGCGCGCCGATTCCCGGATGACGCGCCAGCGCCTCGATCAGGCCCGGGTAGCGCGTCTCGATCGTCTCGGCGGTCAGCCGGTCGGGCTGGCTCGTGAAGTAGACGTGGGCCAGGCTGCCGGAAGAGCACACGACCACGTCCCCAGGCGCCCCGGCCGCAGCCTCGGGGCGGCCCAGCGCGCGGCGCAGCCGCCGTGCCAGCAGCGGCGCCAGGCTGGAGCCGCGACCGAACTCGGCCGCGATGCGCCGGCCGATGCCGGCCGATTCGACCGCAGCGGTGGTGCCGAAAACGGTCATCGTGCGAGGCAGCAGCGCGGCGATGACGGCCTCGAGCGGTTCGCCGTTGCGCTGCTGGAACGTGGCGCCCAGGCACTGGCCGTGGTCGGAGAGCACCACCAGCCGATACGCCCGCCTGGCGTAGCAAGCGGCCTTCATCAGCGACCCGATGGCCCGGTCGATGCCTCTGAGCGCGTCGATCGCCTCCTCGCGCTCAGGGCCGCAGTGGTGCGAGATGGCATCGTAGCCCGTGTAGTCGACGTAGATGGTCGGCGACGAACTGTGCATCTCCTCGATGACGAGGGCGGTCGAGACGGTCCGCAGCGCGACATTGGTGACGGCTCTTTCGAGAGCGAAATGCAGATCGCGGTGCATGCGGGGCTCGACCGATCGGGCGCGCTGGCGCTCCGCCTGATACAGCTCCTTGGCCATCTCGCCGACCATGAGCACCAGCAGGCGGATGTAGTCGACGGTGGTGACGAAGAGGCCGCGCAGGCGCCGTTCGTCGTCGGTCGACGCGCCCTCCGCGATCGTGGCCATGGTCAGGTAGCTGCGCGGCGCATCGCCGGTCAGAAGATTGCCGACGCTCGCCCCGTCGTCGACCAGCAGACCCGTGCCATCGCTGATGCGGCGGACGATCTCGGCCGCGTCGTCCGGATGGTTGGCCACCATCAACCGATTGCTCGCCTTCTCGTACCAACGAAACCCTGGGATTCCGTCGTTTCGACCGTGCAGGATGCCCGCCTGGCTGGCGGGCGTCGTGGGCGGGAGCAAGGCGATCCACGGGTGGAGGGTGGCCTCGCCGTCGCGCAGCAACCGGCCAAGCATGGGCACCCGGCCGGCCCGAAGCGCCTGCTGCAGGACGGGCAGGCTCAGTCCGTCGATCTGGACGACCAGCAGACCAGGCTTCGGTTCGCTGGCGCGCCCAAAGTCGCGAGCTACCAGCCGCCGGACGAGCACGCTGTAGTAGGAATCGTCGTCGCTTACCGACACGACCTCGGCGAACAGGCTGTTGAGCAACGTCAGCAGCACGGCTCCCCAGACTGCGGTGGCTATGCCGTCCACCCGCACTCCTGGCAGCACCTGCCCGATGATGATGATGGCCACGAACTGGACGGCCAGGCCCACGGTCTGGGCGACGAAGATGGGCCAGGCTACGAACAGCCAGTGGAGGACGACGTCGGAGGAGCTGTCGAGGGCCGCCAGCAGGAGCCCGGCAAGCAGCAGCGGGCCAGGGCCGTCGATGCTCAACCCTGGGAGCAAGGCGTCCGTGATGGCCAGCACCAGACAGGCCCCCGCGAAGGACAGGACCGCGCGGCGCAGGATCGCCAGGCGGGTCGGCCGCCACTCCCACATCAGGCGAGCCTGGAGCCGGTAGAAGTCGAACACGCGGCGGGCCAACGGCGCGGACCCCTTGCCGATCTCGGGCGTCATCGCTCGGCCCGCCCTTCCAGGGGCATCGATTGCCCCGGCTGCAGAACGCGCACGTCAATTCGAGCGTCGCGTGCCGCAACCGCTTCGCGGAAAGCCTCGCCCGGCCCCTCGAACCGGCGGCCTGCAACCCGCCGCAGGCCGAGCGGATAGAGCGTGCCCCAGTGGATGGGAGTGGCAATCGCGGGGCAGATCCGTACCGCCGCCTCGGCCGCCTGCTGCGGGTCCAGATGGCCGCGACCGAGCCTGGGGCCCCAACCGCCCACAGGCAGGAGCGCCACGTCGACACGCCCGGCCAGCTGCCGCATTCCCGGGAAGAGGCCAGTGTCGCCGGCGAAGTAGACGCGCGTCGACCCGACGATCAGGATGCCCAGAGGGCCCTCGGCTGCCGTGAAGAGCGAGCGGCGGCGGCCGTGCTCGGCATGGACGGCCTCCAGCATCAGCTCGCCGACTTGCAGCCGGTCGCCCGCCCGCATCTCGTGGACCGCGCCGCGGGCGACCTTAGCGACGACGCGCCCGAGGCCGACCGGGACGATGAGCGGCGGCTCGCCCGGGAGAGCCCGCAGGGACTCGAGATCCATATGGTCCAGGTGACCGTGGCTGATGAAGACCGCCGCCAGGTTCCCGAGCATGCCAGGAGGCACGGCAGGCACCTGGCGCCGGATGGCTACCGCCAGGTGCCCCAGCAGCGGATCCGTCAGCACTCGCACGCCATCGAGGTCGACGAGGACGGTCGAATGGCCGAGGAACGTCAGCCGATCGCCCACCTTGTCTCCTCCGACGTTGCGCGTTGATTCGCCGTATCGACAATTGTGACCGACCAGGGCGCAGCGGGCTCCGCGTACCAGCGTCACCGGTCGCTTTGCGAGCCGTCGAAACCGGCCACGTGGCGTCGCGGCCGCGAATCAGCTGGACCGCCGGATGAGCAGGACCGGCACAGGGGAGTGATCGAGGACGAATCGAGCCACGTGACCCACGCTTCTGGGCCCTGGCTCAGCAGGGCCGGATCGCGGGCGTGCGCACAGGACGAGCGCGTCGGCATTCAGCCGTTTGGCGGCCACGACGATCTCCTGCTCGGGACGACCCTGGGCGACGAGGCGCGCGATCTGGGCAGTGGGCAGAGCCGCCGCGAATCGGTCGTGCCAGACAGCCAGGAGAGCGGTCGCTGCCTCTTCGTCCGCGTCTTTGAGGCGGCCCTCGATCGCGTCCTTCTTCGGCAGTGGCCAGGGCCCTCGCCGGACCGCCGGCTGGTAGGCCGCAAGCTCCCGGGGCCCGGTTTCAACGACGTGGAGAAGCGTCACCTCAACCGCCGGCCCGCCGGTGCCAGCGACCTGGGCGACCTGCTCGGGTAGAGCCGGGTCCTCGGTGCCGGCCAGGGCCACGAGAAACCGCCGGGTCGCGCTCATGGTCGACTCACCTCGGCACTCCCAGCAGCAGCGCGACGCCGAGCGCCGCGAGGATCGTGACGGGGGTCACGATGAGCCCGATCCGAATGTAGCTCCACGTTGACACCTCCAGGCCACGCTGGCGCAGGAGCACGAACCATAGGAGCGTGGCGACCGATCCGACCGGCGTCAAGTTGGGTCCCAGATCCGCACCGATGATCGTGCCGAGAGCGGCGGCATGGGCGCTGGCCGCGCTCAGGCCGGCGCCCTGGACGGCGTCGGCGAAGACGAAGGCGGCGGGCAGGTTGTTGACCAGATTCGCACCGACGGCCGCGGCGAAGGCGGTCACGACCATGACCGCGGCCGGCGAGTCGCGCACCTGCCCCAGGACGATCTGCGCGAGCCACGCGGTTATGCCCGCGGACGAGAGGCCATCCACGAGGATACCCATCGAGGCCACGAAGACGAGCAGGGAGCAGCCGATGCCGTCGAGCGGCCGATCGGGACGCCTGCTCGTCCACTCGACGCCGAGTAGCAGCAACCACACCGCCGTCATCGTCGGCCCCAGAGGCAGGTTCAGCGCCGACGCGACGGCGAAGGCCCCGACCGCCACCCCGAATGCGGCCAGGAGCCGTCGCGGAACTCCGGTCCACGAGGCCCACGAGTCCGAAGGGGGCACGAGCGGCGCTCGCGCCGGAAGTTGCCGCCGGTACATGACGAGCAGGCAGCCGAGCAGTGCGACCACGGACGCGAGGGCGGCCGGCAAGAGAACCGGCACCAGGCTGGCCGCGCTGACCCCGAGGCGATCGCTGACGATGACGTTCACCGGGTTGCTCACCGGGAGCGCGATGGACGCGGCGTCGGCCACGAAGGTGCAGGCGAGCACATACGGAAGCGGCGACAGGCCGAACCTGGCCACGAGCACGTAGACGACGGGCGTCAGCACGAGCGCCGCGGCATCGTTGGACAGGAGAGCCGCGACGATCGCGCCCGCGGCCACGACCGCCACGAGCAATCGTCGCGGGCTGCCCCCGGACATCCGCGCGGAGGTGCCGGCCAGGGCCTCGAACAGGCCGCTTCGCTCCGCCACGGCCGCCGCGCCGGTCAGGCCAACGAAGAAGAGCAGGACGTTCCAATTGCCGGCGACGTCAGAAACGGCGCCCCTCGCCGACACGAGGCCCGCCAGGACCATCGCGCCCGCCCCGAGCAAAGCAGCCGTGGCTTCGGACAGTCGCCACGGTCGAGCGATGACGAGGCCGATCGTCACCAGGAATATGGCGGCGGCCAGAGGCGCTGCTGAAGTCAACGGCGACTGTGCAATCAAGGGCCCAATGTTCCCACGGCTCCTCGCGCGATGCTGCCCGAAATGCCCGCGACGAGGACGGTCCGCGGCGTAACTCGACGCTCGGGACCTGATGCCCGCTCACATGACGGACCGTCATGACGACCCGTCGCCCGGACAGCACACTACCTGAGGGACGGGCATCAGCCGGTTTTTCATCTGTTCAGCTGGCCACCGGCTGGTCGGCGCTCGGCTGCTGCCAGACGAACCATCCAGGAACCTGCCAGTGGCGACGCGAGGAGGGAAATGATGCTCGACCGGAACACGGTTCGGTCAGTCGATCGAGCTGCGTCGCTGCTGATCGCTCTCGGCGAGATGCAGGGAGAGGCGGGGGTCAACGAACTCGCGCGCCGGCTCGAACTCCATAAGTCGACCACGTCGCGATTGCTCTCCACGCTCCTGAGGAGCGGATTGGTTGAGCAGAGCGACGACTCAGGCAAGTACAGGCTCGGGTTGGCGGTCGTCCGACTGGGACGTTATGCCGAGAGGTTGCTCGACCTTCGAGCTGTCGCAATATCGGAGCTGGAATCGCTGGCCCAAGCCGTCCACGAGACAAGCACGCTGGAGATCCTCGACGGCGACAGCGTCCGCACGATCGCCTACTCGGATGAGTCCGGTACACGTCGCGATCGAACGGGCCGCAGCGCACCGTTGCACGCGACCGCGCCCGGCAAGGTCCTCCTGGCCAACCAGCCGGAGCGCGAGGTCATCCGACTCTCGAAGACCGCGTTCACCCCGTACACCTCTCGCACCATCGTTCGGGTCGACCTGCTCCTCGAGGAGTTGGCCCGCGTCCGCAGGCGCGGCTTCTCGACGGCCTTCGGCGAGCACGAACCGTCGGTGAACGCCATCGCCGTGCCTGTGTTTGATCAGCGGGCCTCGGTCGTGGCCGCGCTCGAGGTGCGAGGCCTGGGCAGCAGGATCACTCCGAGTCGAGTCCCCGAGCTCGTGGGTCGCGCCCGCGAGGCGGCGGCCGTCATCACCGATCGAATCGGCGGCGTGGCGGCCTCCCTCACTGCGGTGCCCGCGGGCGTGCAGAAGCAGATAACGGCATGAGGGGGGGCACCCCGGGGCCCGACGAGCAGTTCCGTGTCGCGATGCCCGCCCTGAAACCGCCTGATTCGCCCAGGCACCATCCTTGGGCTCGGATGCCGGCTCAGATTACGGGCCGTCATGACGGCCCGGCGCTCGGACGGCAGACTGCCTGAACGAATGGCCTGTGAGAGGTTCGTCCCTCGACAGCCGAGTATTGGCCAGCCAGCACAACAGCAGACGGAGAACCCAGTGGCAGATGTCGTGGATCTTGTCGTCATCGGCTACCCCGATGAGGCCACCGCGGAGAAGGCCTACGAGGTCGTGGTCCAGCTCCAGCACGACCTGATCATGCAGGTTGCCGGGGCCGCCGTGGTGGCCAAGGACGCCGACGGCAAGGCCAAGATGGTGACCAAGACCGGCGCCACCAGCTCGGGCGCGATGATGGGCGCCTTCTTCGGCCTGCTCTTCGGCCTGCTCTTCCTGATCCCCGTGGGCGGCCTGATCCTCGGCGGCATCATGGGCGCCGTCATGGGCACCATGACCGGCTGGGGCATCAAGGACGACTTCCGACAGCGATCCCAGGACGTCCTGAAGCCGGGCACCGCGGCCCTCGTCCTCTTCGTCAAGAAGTGGACCGAGGACAAGGCCCTGGCCGCCCTGTCCCCGCTTGGTGGCGAGGTCCTCAAGACTTCCCTCTCCGATGAGGCCACCAAGGAGATCAACGCCGCCCTCGAGGCCGACTAGAAGCGGGCCGGCAGCACACTCGGCCAGGAGATGATCGTGAAAGAGGCACGGGCACGTGAAATCGTCGCTCGGGAGCGAGCGCGTGTGGAGTCCCTGCTCGCCGGGCTCGACGGCGAGATACGCGCCGCTGGGTCCCTCCAGGGCCAGCAGACCGGAGAGTACGAGGACACCGCCAGCGAGCTCGACTCGGAGTCGGTAGACGTCGCCCTCGCCGCCAACCTCCGTGCCGAGCTTGCCGCCGTCGAGCGCGCCGAAGGGCGCATCGCACGTGGCACGTACGGCAGATCGGTCGAGAGCGGGCTGCCGATTCCGGACGCGAGACTCGAAGTCGAACCGCTTGCCGAGCGGACCTTCGAGGAGCAGCGACATTACGAACTGGGCGGGCCCACGTAGCCGTGAGGCCTGCCCGGTCTGCAGGTCAGGCTGCAGAGCCCAGAGTCGCGCTCCGCGATCGGCGCATTCCATCCAACGTCGATCGGTCGTGGGGGCGATCGTCCTCACAGCGGCCGCGAAGCCGCCGTCGGCTGAATGAGCTCCAACACATGCCGCGGTAGAATCTGATGGCGCACCCCACTGTTCCGGTGCGCTACGGGGAAGAGCCGTGACAGACATCCATGTGGAGACACCGAGAGTCGAGGCGCACCGGGCGCTCGTTCTCCACGATCGTCAGCTGGTCGTGGACCTCATCGAGCTGACGCTCAACCACGGTCTCTTCGTCGTTCGAGCTGCGCACAACCTGGCGGAGGCGGAGGCGATCCTCGCGGAGTGGCAGCCGCATATGACCGTGATCGACATGGACCACGACGACAGCATCGCCCTGCTCGAGCGGATGGGCGCCTCGAACACGCTGCGGCGGAGCGTTACGCCTGTGCTGGGTCTCACCAGACGCGGCGATCTGCAGACCAAGCTCAAGGCGTTCGATCTCGGTGTCGACGACATCCTGACGGTGCCCTTCTCGCCCGAGGAGCTTCTCGCTCGCTCGATCGTCATCACCCGTCGGGCGACGGGGACCGACCGGCCGATCGTGCCAACGATCAAGCTCGGTGAGATCGAGGTCGACATCCTCAATCGCCAGGTGCACGCCGGGAGCACGGTCATCCACCTCTCCGGCATCGAGCAGAGCCTGCTGTACCTGCTCGCCAGCCGGGGCGGACGGGTCGTGACCAGGGAGGAAGCCCTCGACACCATCTGGGGCACCGACTTCGTGGCCGAGAGCAACATCGTGGATCGCCACATCCGGAGCCTGCGCATCAAGCTGCAGAACGGCTATCGGCAGCCGCGCTTCATAGCCACCGTCCCCGGCAAGGGCTACCGGTTCATTCCGACCTTCTCGAACGAGGGATGGGACGGCGGGGCGGACTCGGAAAAGTAGCCGACGGTGCTCGGGCACGTGCCGGCAGATGTCAGAGCCACGGCCGTAGCCAGAGCGCGGACCGACACGGAGGTTCCACATGAAGGTTCTCCTGGGCGTGGACGGCTCCACATCATCCGACCGAGCGGCATCATTGGTGGCGAACCTGGCCTGGCCGATCGGCAGCACGATCGAGGTCGTCACCGCCTATCCCGGCACGGCTGCCCTCTTCGAGATGCCGGGAATGGTCATGGCGGCCGACGTCATCCAGGAGACCGAGGACGCGATGGAGGCTGAAGCGCGGCGGATGGTCACCGACGTCGCCCGGCGATTCGCGGCGCCTGACATCACGGTCGAGACCCAGGTCTTGCGAGAGCGCGCCGCGAGTGCGCTGCTCCATCAAGCGACCGAGTTCCACGCCGATCTCATCGTCCTGGGCAACCGCGGCCGCGGCCCGTTCGAGTCGGCCGTCCTGGGTTCGGTTTCCGCCGAGATCGTCGATCACAGCCATCGACCGGTGCTCGTCGCCCGGCGCGATCACATCGGCCGCATCCTTCTTGGCGAAGACGGCTCCGAGAGCGCCGCAGCGGCGGCGGACACCGTTCGCCGCTGGTCGGTACTGCACGGAGCCCCCGTCCGCGTGCTCAGCATTGCCGACATCGATCCGCAGTGGAATCCCTGGTTGCGCGGGGCGGCTTTGCGGGAAGCTCACGCCGCTGCCATGGCCAAGATGCACGAGCACCATGAAGCGCTCGCTCGGGAGACCGCCGCCGGTTTGCAGAAGGCAGGCCTCCAAACCGAGAGTGGGGTGGAAGACGGTAGCCCGGCGCATCGGCTCGTCGAAGCGGCCGTGAACTGGGATGCCGATCTCATCGTCGTTGGCACGCACGGCCGGAGTGGCCTCGGGCCGCCGCTCGTTGGAAGCGTTGCTCGCGCCGTTCTCTATCACGCGCCGTGTTCGGTCCTCATCGTGCCCGAACCTGACCGGCAGCCTGCATCGGCAGACCAGACTCACTAGTCTTGGTCGGGCGGACGACTGGTCCAGCTGCGACCCACAGGCCGCCGATGACGGCCATTCCAACCAGCCCGGTCACCGACATAAAGAGCTCCGGGCTCCGAGCACCATCCGAGACGAGGAACTCGGCCTGGCTGAATGTCGCCGTGAAAGTGGAGCCCTTCAGGCTGAATGTTGCGGCCGATTCGATCATCTCGACTCGCGGACCCTCGGCGAGGGGAAGCAGTCCTCAAGACTCGCGAAACCGCCACCATCCGCACCATACCGCACCAATTAGCGCGAGAAATGGGGAACATGGAGCGAGAGATGGGTCTCGAACCCGCGACATTCAACTTGGAAGGCCTGTGCGCCTGGGCGCTGGACGCGCCACGCTCAGGGGCCCGAGCGTGGCGCGTCCAGTTATCGTGTCGTCACGACGGGTGCCGAGCGAGGTTCGTTTCCGCCAGTACCAAGGGGATCGGGAATTCCCCGGAAGTGCTACTGGCTCCGCATGAGCCCAGGGCTCAGACTACCCACAGGCCGTATTGGCCTGGGACTTATTTGGAGTCTGACATGTTCCTCCGCAGGGCCGAAGGCCAGGGCCTCGCCGAGTACGCTCTGATCCTGGCGCTCATTGCGATCCTGGCAATCACTGCTCTGATCTTCTTGAGTGGCCGGATCGACACGATCCTCAGCACCATCGGACACAGCCTCTAACCGTCGCTGAGGAATGGGACCGGGTCGCGGATAACGCGACCCGGTTCTTGTTTGAATCTGGACGCGGGCGCGGCGTTACCAGGCATCCCACGGCGAACTCGACCGCTGACGGCCGGCCAAGAGCCAGCTGACCTCACCCTGGACAAGGGGAAGTGGAGCGGGAGACGAGTCTCGAACCCGCGACATTCAGCTTGAAAGGATCAGACCACCTGCAGCGATATGTGCGCAAACCTGTTCGTCCTCAAAGACGCTTGCGACGATGGGTGGTGGACGCGACTTCGCGCAACAGTCTGCCGACCGCCGCTCCCGGCTACCCCGGCTGCCCAGTCGATCGGGAGGGTTTCCATCCTCACGCCGGGCACCGGACCAGCCCAGACTGAACGCACGGCGTCGGCGAAAGCCCTCCCAGCGGTGGCCTGATGGCCACGCCTTCCCGGACGCCTAG
>PLOC01000103.1 GCA_003141955.1 Chloroflexota bacterium | reverse complement strand
GCCAGCAGCGCCAGCCGCAGCACCGCGCCGGCGGCCGTGATCGCCGCCAGCGATCGCCCGTAGCCGGGCCGCACGAGCCTCGCCGCAAGCCGGCCTAGGCTCACGGCGTCACCGCCCAAACGGCCGGCTTGCCGGTCGGATCCCAGGCGATCGGCTGCGCCCGGGCGGCGACCGCCGACCCGAGGGTCGACGCCAGGTCGTTCCGGCTGAGCGCAAGGTAGAGCGAGTGCGCGGCGGGATCGGCCACATTCGATCCGGGCGGGCAGATCGCCACCTGGTCGGCGGCGTCCAGGAATTCGACGTCCATCGCCGAGTACTCGTCCAGGATCACCGCCGAGCCCGGATGGTCGGCCGCATATGAGGCAAGCGAGACGATCGGATAGCTAAAGGCCGCATAGCGGTCGGCTACCGGCCTGGTGAAGTACGCCCACCCGCTCCAGACGGCAGCCGCGGTCAATGTCACCGCCACGGCGGCCATCGCCAGCCAGCTCGCCGCGCGGCTCCCGCGCTGACGGACCTGCTCCACGATCTCCAGCGCTCCGAGCCCGATCGTGACACCCAGCGGCGCCGCCAGGCCGAGCGCCCGCAGGAAATGGGGAGAGCCGCCTTCGGTGGCCACGAGCGGCGCGACGAGGAAGACGGGCAGTGCCAGCAGGATCAGGGAGTGGCTCGCGTCGCGGCGCATGCGCCACAGCCGCACCAGTCCAGCGGCCGCCACCACGGCGAGTGGCAGCGGCAGCAGCGGCAACCCCGCGACATCGTGGCGCGCGTTGGGGTCGCCCGTGAGGCCGAACATCGCCACCGTCCGGAACACGTGCACGATCGGGTTCGAGTCCGCCTCCACGCCCGGGTTGAGTGGGCTCGTCGACGCCACCCGGCCGAAGTAGTTCGTCGGGTCCGTGACCGCCACCGCGATCATCGGCGCCGCCACCACCAGGAACGCCACCGCGAACGGCACGACTCCGGCGCGCAGGCGCTCGTACATGGGGCGATCGGCGTGCCGCAGCCACAGCAGCCACACGACCACGAGCACCGGCAGCAGCTTGAGCGGCTGGTACGTGTACATCGCCGCGAGCGACGTCACCGCCCCGGCCAGGATCGCCGCCCCGCGGCCCGGCCGCGCGGCCCAGTGCAGGATCCCGATCAGCGCCACCGCCCCGAAGAACGGGACGATCATGTTGCGCATGCCGTCGCGGCTCACGCACACGAGCCAGAGCGAGCCCGCCGCCCAGGCTGCCGCCACGATCCCCGTCCACGTCCCGAAGCGCCGCGCCAGGTGGCCGATCGCCAGCACGCCCGCGACCCCGAACGCGGCCGCGGTCGCTCGCAGCGCCAGCGCGGTCGCCCCGGCGAAGTTGAAGACGCCGGCCACCACGTACGCGAAGAGCGCCTCGCGGCCGCCGTCGCTGGTGAACCAGACGAAGAAGTCGGCGTGGAAGCCGGGCTGGTGGAGCAGCCGCCAGGCGTCCAGGCCTTCGGCCGCCTCGTCGCCGTACAGCCCGCCCGGGTTCGAGGCCAGGTCGTAGAAGCGCAGGAAGATCGCCGCGGCGGCTATCGCCGCCAGCGCCACGAGCGCGAGCCAGGCCGACCGGCCCGGGAGACGCCGCGCCCGCGGCAGGGCCACCCGCATCAGCCCCGCGCCGCTTCGGCCAGGCGGCGCAGCTTGACCTCGGCGTGGATCGTCTCGCCGCCCTCGTGGCCGTTGAACGGGTAGACCTCGATCGACTTGGGCCCGGCGTAGTGGTTGTACGCGGCGAAGACCGTGGACGGCGGGGTCACCTGGTCCATCAGGCCCACGGAGAAGAGCGCCGGCGCCCTGGCTCGGACGGCGAAGTTGACGCCGTCGAAGTACGAGAGCGTGGTGAAGACGCGCTCCACCTGGTCGCGCCGGACCCTCGCGAACCTGACGATCTCGTGGTACGGGTCGCTGTCGGTGATCTCGGTGGCGCGGCGCCAGTGGCACATGAACGGCGCTTCGGGCAGGGCCAGCATCAGGTCCGGCACGAGTCCGGCGACCGCGAGCGACAGCCCGCCGCCCTGGCTGCCGCCGGTCACGGCCACGCGCGCGGGATCGACCAGCGGATGGGCGCGCGCCGCCTCGACGGCACGCACGGCGTCGGTCATGAGCCGCCGGTAGTAGTACGTGGCCGGGTCCAGGACGCCGCGCGTCATGAAGCCCGGGTGCTGGCCGGTCGCGTCGCCGGTGACGAGATCGGGCGTGTCCCCGGAGCGCCAGGTGCTCCCCTGGCCGCGGGTATCCATCACGAGATGGGCGTAGCCCGCGCTGGGCGGCAGGAGCCAGTCGATCGGCCGGCCCCGGCCGCCGCCGTAGCCGATGTACTCGACCACGCACGGCAGCCAGCCGTCTCGGGCGAACGGGGAGGCGGCCGGGTCGTGCGGCGCCAGGAACCAGCCCTTGATCGGCTGACCGCCGAAGCCGGCGAAGGTGACGTCCCAGACGTCGATCGTCGCCAGCCCGGCGTCGAACGGCTCGAACACCGGCGCCAGCTCGTGCTTGCGGGCGTCGGCGAGAGTGCCGGCCCAGAAGGCGTCGAAGTCGGCAGGCTCCTCGCGGTCGGGCTTGTAGACCCGCAGCTCAGCCAGGGGCAGATCGAAAAGCATGGCTACTGGACCCGGGCCTCGTGGCCTTTCCAGAACGGCTCGCGCAGCTCGGCCTTGAGGATCTTGCCCGTGCCGCCCTTGGGCAGGGCTTCGCGGATGTGGATGTCGCGCGGGACCTTGAAGCGGGCGAGCTGCCCCTTGCAGTGCTCGCGCAGCTCCCTCGTGGTCACGGTCGCGCCCGCTTTGAGCACGACCAGCGCGACCGGGGCCTCGCCGAGGGCTTTGTCGGGCGCGGCGACGACCGCGCATTCGAGCACGGCCGGGTGGGCCAGCAGCGCGTTCTCGACCTCGACCGAGGAGATGTTCTCGCCGCCCCGGATGATGATGTCCTTGGAGCGATCCTTGATCAGGANNGGGAGCGGCCAGCCGGTCCAGGCCTGGCGTTCCTGGCGCTTCTCGAGCGTCTCGGTTTCGGTCAGGAAGGTCCGAGGCGTGGCGAGAGTGAGGATCGGCGAGGTCTCCGACAGCCCGTAGCCCACGAACGCCTGGCAGCCGAACGCCTGCTCCAGGTTGCGAATCAGCGTTGGCGAGGACGGCGCGCCGCCGGCAATCAGCTGGCGCAGGCTCGAAAGGTCGTACTTGGCGCGGTCGGGGTGATTGAGGACGGCGTTGAAGATAGCCGGAACCGCGAGAACGCGGGTCACCTTGTGCCGTTCGATCGTCTGCATGAACGCGACCGGCTCGAACTTGCGCAGCATGACGTGCTGGCCACCGACCATCGTCAGGAAGTGCGGCGTGCCCCAGCCGTTGACGTGGAAGAGCGGGACCACGTGCAGCACGACATCGTCCTGGGTGAACCCGAGGCCGATCTCGGCGAACATGCCGTGCAGGTACAGCTCGCGGTGCGTCATCGAGACGCCCTTGGGGAAGCCGGTCGTGCCGCTGGTGTAGAAGAGCTCGGCCATGCCGTTCTCGTCGATCTTCGGCGTGAGCGCGTCGGCCGATCCGCCGGACAGGAAAGCCTCGTACTCCTCGGAGGCCAGGCCGTCGGGCGCGCCTTCCATGATCACGAAGCGGGGCTTGACCGCCAGCTCGGCGGCCAGCGTCTCGACCAGCGGCTTGAAGTCCTTGTGGAAGAAGAGGACCTTCGAGCCGGCGTGGCCGACGATGTAGGCGATCTCCCTGGGCGTCAGGCGGATGTTGATGGGGTTCAGCACCGCGCCGGCTTCGAGGACGCCGTAGTAGGCCTCGAGCAGCTGGTGAGTGTTGTAGGTCAGGAACGAAACCCGATCGCCGGGCTCGATCCCGAGCGCCACCAGGGCGTTGGCGAGCCTGTGCGTCCGCTCGCCGAACTGCCGGTAGGTGAAACGCTTCTCCCCGTCGACGACTCCGACCTTCTCGCCGAAGTAGGTTTCCGCGCGATCGCGAAACTCCAGCACCGAAAGGGGAACGAACACCGAAGACCTCCTCGTCAATCAGGCCGCGGCGGCGTCTCGGGCGACGGCGGGAACGCCCACGTGACGCGGGACACGATACCTGTCCGGAGCGGTCGACGCGAAGGCTCTGCGCGGTGCGGCGCGCCATTTCTCCGCGATCCGTGCGCCGGGTGGCTGGTCGGCGCCCCGGAACCTGGCGGGCGGCCCCGGCGCGGTTCAGCGGGCGGGAGCGGCCCTACGGGTGCGGGCCACCGAGGCCGCGGCGAGCGCTGCCACGACGAAATCGCTCCAGATCCCGTCGAGCTCCTCCGGCGTGGATTCGGTTCGCTCCGGGTGGCACTGAAGGCCGGCGATCCATCGGCCCTCGCGGCTTTCCAGACCCTCGACCAGCCGGCCTGCTTCGCTGTATGCCCAGGCGCTCGGGCGAAGGCCGGGCGCCAGCGCCTCCAGGCAGATGGCCTGGTGGTGGAAGGAGTTCACCTGCAGCTGCAGCGCCGCGTCGTCGGCGTCCTCCGCGGCCAAGCCGTCGGGGGAGGCGCCCGCCACCGCGCGACCGAGCCGGCTGCCCGGTTCGATCTCGAGGTCGTGAGTGTGGGCCGGCCCCTGCCCGTACGGCGTTCCGGCATGGTCGGGCACGTCCTGGAGGAGCTTTCCGCCGGCGAAGACGTTGATGGCCTGGAAGCCGCGGCAGATCCCGAACACGGGCAGCGAGCGACGCTCGGCCTCGAGCCAGGCGGACCGCTCGAGCTCGTCGCGCGTCGGGTCGACCTCGACGGCGCCGCTCACCGTCTCGCCGTACAGGGCCGGATCGATGTCCGCGCCGCCACCCAGCAGCAGCCCGTCCATCGCGGCGAGGAGGCGGTCCCGCTCCGCCGGCGGAGTGCCGGTGTGCAGCAGCGCGGGCTTGCCGCCGTGGCGGGCTATCCCGGCCGCATACAGCTCGTTCTTGCGAGTGGCCAGGTCCGGGTCGTCAGCGCGGGCCGGATCGGCCACGGTGATGACGATGAGGGGCGAAGCGGCGGCGGCACGACCTGGCATGCCACGGAGGATACAGCGACCGCGGGCCGCCCGGCCTGGCCGGGGGTCCGCGTCGCGCAGGCTCGACGCCGCGCGACCTGTTCGGCCCGCCACCGCCCCGGGCGGCGAGACGGGGATGGACGGCAGGGCCGCTTGGGGGGGGAAAGCGGCCCTGCCATGAGCGGAGGCGTCAGGCGGATTCGACCCGTCGGGCCTCCGTTATTGCCTGCCAGTCACTGGCCCGGCGCCGCTGGATCACGTTGACCGGGCCGGCGGCGTCGCCCGACCTGAGCCGGAATCGTGCCACCAATTCGTCAAGCTGTTGGGCCATCTCGGAGAGTGTCGCCGCGGACGCGACGACCTCCTCGGCCTGGCCGGACATCTCCTCGGTCGCCGCGGAGACTTCCTCGGCCGAGGCCGAGTTCTCCTGGCTGATCGCGGCGATCGAGTCCACCGATTGGCTGACGACCTCCGCCGCGGACGACATCAGGGCGGCGGACTGGTTGGTTTCGGTGGCGATCTGAGCGATGCCGTCGGTGGCCGAGACGACATCGGAGCTGAGGCTCCGGATCTCCACGACAGCGGCCATCATGTCCTCGAGGACGACGTTCCGGGCCGCGGCCAGCTCCCGTATCTCCTTCAGGGCACCGGAGGCCTGCTCGGCCAGCTCCGCGCCGGCGGCGACCTCGCCGGACCCGACCTGCATCGCCTTGACGGCCGCCTCGGTCTCGCCCTGAACGTCGGCGATGAGATCGGCGATCTCCTTGGTGGCATGGGACGAGCGTTCGGCGAGCTTGCGGACCTCGTCCGCGACGACGGCGAAGCCCTTGCCCTGCTCGCCGGCGCGGGCCGCCTCGATGGCCGCGTTCAACGCCAGCAGGTTCGTCTGCTCGGCGATGTCGTCGATCGTCTCGACGATCGCGCCGATCTGGTCGGACTTGGCGCCGAGCTGCGCCACGGCGGCGGCGGTCGACTCGACGGTGTACTTGATGCGGTTCATTCCGCCGGCGGTCTCGTCCACGGCCTCCTGGCCCGCGGCCAGGGCGCCGTTCACTCGATCGTTCAGCGGCGCGATGTCGTCGGAGGCCTTCATCGCCTTGTCGACGGCTTGGGTCGTCGCGTCGAGCCCGCGGGACGCTTCCCGGACACGCACCTGCGTGCTCGCGGCGCCGTCTCCGACGCGCTCGATGATCCGGGTCAGGTCCCGGCTGGCGACGCTGGTCCGCGAGGCGGCCCGGGCCTGCTCGCCGGCCCCCGCCGCCACCTGGCTGATTGTCTCCGCGACCTGCTGCGACGCCTTGCCGGATTGCGTGGCCGCGGAGTTGAGCTGATCCGAGGCGCTGGACATCGCCTCCGAGGCGGCCTTGACCTCGCCCACGGTTTCGGCGAGACCGAGCCGGGCGGTCTCGTAGCTCTCCATCGTGGACCTGAGCTTGGCCAGCATCCTGTTCGTGACGGCCGCAGTCTCGCCGATCTCGTCGCTACCGTACTTGTCGATCGGGCCTGTGACCGAATGGGCCTCGACCGTGAGGTCGTTGTGGGCCAGGGCCCCCAGGGCGGCCTCGAGGGCGGTGGCGCAGCTGTCGGTCATGGACGTGAGGGTGGCCTGGACGGCCCTGACGCCCTTCCGGATCGAGCCGGACACGACCACCGAACGGCCCAGTCCCAGGGCGGACGCGATCAGGAAGATGACGATGACGATCAGCCGGCCCTGTTCGAAGGTGGCCTGGGTCTGGTTGTCGATAGCAACTGCGTCGGCACTTGCGGACTCCTCCAGCTTGTCGAGCGAGTCGACTGCCTGGCTGCGGACCGCGTCGGCGGAGCTTGCGTCCGCTGCGGCCGCGACGGGGGCCGACCCGAGCCTGGCATCGTCGCGAGCTGAGGCGAAGGCGGTCTGGTACTTGGCCCGCTCTGCCTTGAAGTCGGCGAGGTCGCCGGCCTCCTGGGCGCTGTGCGGAAGGCCCTCGTAGACGGCCAGGGCCGCGGCGATCTCCTGGTCGTCCGCCGCGACGGTCGCGTCGATCGCCGCCTGTGTCGCGGACACACCGCCGACAAAGACGCTTTCGTAGAGGGCGGCCTGCTCCTCGGCCAGGTCGGTGTCGATGGTCCCGAGCGCCTTGACGGCCGTGGTGCCCTGCGAGTAGGCGAGCTTGGCCTGGTCGTTGACGCTGCCGAGACTGACGATGGCAACGACGGCGATGAGCAGTGCGGCGAGCAGTAGTGCGCCGGAGGTGGCCAGGAGCTTCGCTCGAACGGAGAGTCTCATGTGCGACCCAGGATCGGCCGGGACGCGCCCGCACCTGTCTGTGCGCGCACGGAGGCGGACGTCGGCCGGTTCGCCTCGATTCGGTTATCGGCTCGCCTCGGTCAGACTGAGTACGCGAAAGTCACTAATCGGGGGCGGAGGCTGCTGCGATCGGCGCGGTTTGGAGCCGGCGCGCCCGCAGCTGCGGCCCTCAGTGGACGGCGGTTCCCAGCAGCGACCCTATTCCGAAGGTGACCGCCGCCGCCAGGCCGCCCAGGCCTGCCTGGCGGATGCCGGTCCATATCGCCCGGCGGTGAGTCAGGCGGCTGACCCCCAGGCCGACGGCGAAGAGAGCGATCCCGGACGCGGCGATGCTGAGGGCGAAGGCCGCCTGCCCGCCGCCGAGGATCAGGAACGGCAGCAGGGGCACGAAGGCGCCGAGGGCGAACGCGCAGAGTGAGCCCAGCCCGGCCGCCACCGGCGAGCCCATCGTCTCGGCCGAGAGCCCGATCTCCTCCCGAACGAAGGTGTCGATCGCCCGCTCCGGGTCCCTCATGATCCGCCTGACGATAAGATCCGCCTCGACCCACGACAGACCTTTGGCCTCGTAGATCTCGCGCAGGATGCCGCGCTCCTGCTCCGGGGTGTGGTGGAGCTGGTGGCGCTGCAGGTCGATCTGGTACTCGAGCAGCTCGCGCTGAGATCGAACTGAAACGTACTCGCCGACGGCCATCGAGAAGCCGCCCGCCAGCAGCCCGGCGACTCCGGCGATCACGATCGCGTGCGAGTCCTGGCCGGCGGCACCGGACGCCCCTGCCACGCCCATGATCAGCGACAGGTTGCAGACCAGGCCGTCGGTCGCCCCGAAGACAACGGGCCGGACGATGCTCGCGCCGCGTGTCTCGTGCGGGCCCGCCGGCGGCTCGCGGAGAGCGCGAACGCGCGCGGCAATCGCGGTGCGCATGGCTTTGACGTGGGACATCGATCCCTCGCTAGATGGGCTGGCCCGGCGGACCGGATTGTCGCGCATCCGGACGCGACAGGCGAGGCGCCACGGGGCGGGGCCACGGCCCGTCCGTGCCGGCCATCGGGTGGAGCGCGTCGGGCAGGCGGCGCGTGGCGATGACGGCTACCCAGCCGCAGTAGAAGAGCAGCCACATGCTCGGCCCGACCGCCCCGGCACCCAGCACTATCCAGACGGCGGTGCCACTCTCGAACATCAGGACCGCCGGCAGGGCAAAGATGAAGCCGTGCGGCCAGAGCGACGGCGAGGCGAAGATCGAAGCCAGGCCCAGGGCCGCCAGGCCGCGCCGCCCGGAGAAGAGCAGCGCCGCCGCCACGACGCCGACCGAGAGCGCGACGAACGCGGTCCCGGGCAGGAAGCGCGCGTCCGAGAAGCCGAACATCGAGATCACCGCCGGCTGCGACTCGGCCCGATATCCGAGCGCCGCGAACCACGCCCGCCACGAGTCGACGCCCACCATCGGCAGGGTCACGAGGGCGATTGCGGCGAGGGCGACCAGCCCGAAAATAAGCCCGCGCCAGCGCCTGGTCCGCAAGAGCCACAGCGCCGGGATCATGGACTGGACCTTGAAGAGGCCGGCGACGACGAGGCTGCCGCCGGCGCGATACGCCAGCGCGAACAGCAGGAACGTGAGGCTGGCGACGTTGCCGGATTCGAAGCCGATCATGACCGGCGGGAAGGTCAGCAGCAGCAGGCTCCAGATCGGTCGAAGGCCCAGCGCCCGAAAGGAGGCGTATGCGCAGGCGACCAGGAAGCCGACCCACGCCACCGCCACCGGCGGGTTCGGCAGCTTCGACAGCAGCCCGAAGAAGGGGAGCAGCGGCGGAGGATAGAGGAAGAAATCCTGCGCCGCGCTGGAGGGCCAGGCGGTGACGGGGGCCGTCATGTAGGGCTGCCCGCCCGCCATCCAGCGCCCTGCCGACGCCAGGTACACATCGAAGTCGTACAGGTGGTTGGTCTGCTGCCAGAGCAACAGGTCGAAGAGCAGCCAGCCGACGACGACCCACGCGACCAGCGCGAGAAACGCCGGGCCGGGCCGCGATGGGCCGGCGGGCAGGAGCCCCGACCAAACGCGCACGACGGCCACCGCGGCCGCGGTCGCGACCACCCACACGACGCCGAACGGGATGCCGTCGACCGAGCGCCCAAGCTGGTCCGCGAACCCGGCCGCGACGATGGCAATTCCCACCGGAATCGCGGCGTTGACCGAGCCGATGCGCGCCCAGCGCAGACTCGCGATCCCGGCGACCCGGCCGCGAACGCCGTCTACGAACGAACGAAGGCCCTCAATCACCCGGCAATTCTAGGTTGCCCGATCGGCCTGGACCGACCTGCGTCTTTGCGCTGGCGGTGGCTACTACGATCGCCCGTACCGCGCCGGTGGGGCCCTGAGGCACCTGGACCGCGGCCCCTGCGTCGTTTAGACGGTGTTTAGCGATTCTGGCTCCCGAAACTCCCCGGCCTCTTGGCCCTCGGATCGATGCTGGGGTCATGGACACGACCAGGGCAACCACGCTCGATCCGACGACGGAACGACTCGCGAGCGAAGTCGCCGACGTCCGAGCCTCGATCGCTCTCGTCCACTCGGGCGTGGCGACGAGCGTCACACTGACCGGCTTGCGCTTCGGCCAGCAGCTGGCCCAGAGCCTGAGAAAGGCCGCCGCCAGCCAGGGCGTCACGCTCGAAGCCTCGTTCTGGCCGGAGGAGGATGGCGGCGATCTCCGCGTGGGCATCATCGGTCGAGCTGCCGCCGACAGTCCCACCGCGGCCAATCCCACCGCTGACGGCGCGCCGGCCACAGATGACTGACTCGGCGCGGGTCCTCTTCGTGGAGGACGACGGCAGCCTGGCCGGCATCGTCGTCCGGCACCTGCGGGCCCGCGGACACGACGCCCGAGCGGTCGCCTCGGCGGAGGAAGCCCTCGATCTCGTCCGCTCCGGCTTCCGCCCGACCGTCGTCCTGCTCGACATCAATCTTCCCGGTGCCTCCGGCTGGGACCTGCTCCGAAGCGGCGGCCTGCGGGCCGCCGGATCGCCGCCGGTCTACGTGGTGAGCGCCACATCGGTGCCGCCGGCCCGCCTTCGCGAGTTCGGCGTGGCGGGCTTCCTGCCCAAGCCGTTCGCCGTCCCGACGCTCATCGAGATCGTGGAGCGCCACCGCGGCGAGACCGACGGAGCCGAGGCCGCCGCTCCTCAGGGAGGATTCGATGCTTTCTGATCTCGCGATGATCGCCCTGATGACAGCCTGCCTGCTGTTCTTCCTGGGCCTGATCTGGCTGTGCGACAGGCTGGCCAGATGAACGGCCAGGACATCCTCGGCGGCCTGATCGCCCTCTTCCTGGGCATCTATCTCCTGTACACCCTTCTGCGGGCCGAGAGGTTCTAGATGATCCCCTCGCTCCCTGGCCTGCTCCAGGCCATGAGCCTCTTTGCCGTCGCCATCCTCATTGCGCGGCCGCTGGGCGGCTATATCCGCAAGGTGATGGAGGGCGAGCGGGTCTTCCTCTCGCCGGTCATCCGGCCGGTCGAGCGCGGCGTCTATAAGGTGATGCGCATCGACGAGACCGTCGAGCAGCGCTGGACCTCCTACGCGGTCTCGGTGATCCTCTTCTCCTTCGTTTGCATCCTGGCCCTCTACCTGCAGCAACGATTCCAGGCGTCGCTGCCGTTGGACCAGGGCGGCGTGCCGGTCGGTCCCGTGGCGCCGGACCTCGCCTACAACACGGCTGTCAGCTTCGACACCAACACGAACTGGCAGAACTACGCCGGCGAGACGACGATGACGTACCTGACCCAGATGGCCGGGCTCGCCGTCCGCAACTTCGTCTCGGCCGCGACCGGCATCGCCGTCGCGCTTGCCCTGACCCGCGGCCTGGTCCGCAAGATGTCCCCGACCATCGGCAACTTCTGGGTCGACCTGACCCGCAGCACCCTCTACATCTTGCTGCCCATCTCTATCGTCGCGGCCCTGGTCCTCGTCTCCCAGGGCGTGATCCAGACCTTCGCCAGCTCGATCACCGTCCACACGCTCCAGGGAGCCGTGCAGACCATCCCGCTCGGCCCGGTCGCCTCACAGGAGGCCATCAAGGAGCTGGGCACCAATGGCGGCGGCTTCTTCAACGCCAACTCGGCGCACCCGTTCGAGAACCCGACCGGGTTGTCGGACTGGTTCGAGATGCTGCTGATCCTGATCATCCCGTTCGGCCTGACGTTCACCTTCGGCCGAATGGCCGGCAACGCCCGGCAGGGCTGGGCCCTGCTGGCAGTCATGGTCATCGTGCTGTCGGCGGGCTCGCTGGTGGCGATGGCGAGCGAGGAGCGCTCCAACCCCTCGATCCCTGCGGCGGTGGCCGGGGAGGTCAACCAGTCGGCCGGGAACATGGAGGGCAAGGAGACGCGCTTCGGGGCCGACAGCAGCGGCCTGTTCGCAACGGTAACGACAGGCACCAGCACCGGCGCGGTCAACTCCATGCACGACAGCTTCCTGCCGGCCGGCGGCCTGGTCCCGCTCTTCAACATCGAGCTCGGTGAGATCACGCCGGGCGGCGTCGGCGCCGGGCTGTACGGCATCCTCGTGTTCGCCATCATCGGCGTCTTCATAGCCGGGCTGATGGTCGGCCGAACGCCCGAGTTCCTCGGCAAGAAGATCGAAGCCTACGAGATGAAGATGGCCATGCTCGTGGTCCTCTTCCTGGCCTTCAGCATCCTCTTCTTCACGGCGGTAGCGACGGCGACGGCGGCGGGCAAAGCCGGGCCGCTGAATGGCGGCCCCCACGGCTTCAGCGAGATCCTCTACGCCTTCTCGAGCCAGACCGGCAACAACGGCTCGGCCTTTGCCGGCCTGTCGGGCAACACCCTCTTCTACAACGTCACAGGCGCCTTCGCGATGATGCTCGGGCGGTACGCCATGATCGTGCCGATCCTGGCCATCGCCGGCTCCATGGCCGCCAAGCGCCGCGTGGCGCCTTCCCTGGGCACCTTCCCAACCACCGGCCCCATATGGGTCGGGCTGCTGATCGGCGTGATCGTCATCGTCGGCGCGCTGACCTTCTTCCCGGCGCTGGCCCTGGGCCCGATCGCTGACCAGCTCCTCAACAACGCCGGGAGGCTGTTCTGATGGCCTTCGAAGTCGCCGCCGGCTTTCGCCGCAGGCTCCTCTCGTCTTCTGTGATCGACACGGCACGGGGCACCCGCCGCCTGGCTCGCGAAGACCGCCAGGCGCAGGCCGGCGGCAGCCCGCGCAACCGGGGCATCTTCGACCCAAAGATGCTCCGCGGAGCGCTCGGGCCGGCCGCGCGCAAGATGAACCCGCGCGCGCTTGCGAAGAACCCGGTCATGTTCGTGGTAGAGGTCACGGCCGCCCTTGTGACGCTCGTGTTCATCTCCGACTTCGTCGGCCTCAGCCACGGCGCGGCGCAGGAAGTGGGCCGCGCTCCCTCGTTCGAGTTCCAGATCGCGATCTGGCTGTGGTTCACCGTCTACTTCGCCACCTACGCCGAAGCCCTGGCCGAGGCTCGCGGCAAGGCCCAGGCCGCGACCCTGCGCAAGACCCGCTCCGAGACGCCGGCTCACCGGCGCTGCGACGACGGGACCTTCGAGGATGTCGGCTCATCGGCCCTGCGGTGCGGCGACGTCGTCGTCGTGCGTGAGGGCGAGACGATCCCCGGCGACGGCGACGTGATCGAGGGCGTGGCCTACGTCAACGAGGCTGTCATCACCGGCGAATCGGCGCCCGTCCTCAAGGAGCCGGGCACGGACATCCGGAGCAGCGTCACCGGCGGCACTACGGTGACCAGCGACACGCTCACGATCAGCATCACCGCCAACCCTGGCGAGACATTCCTCGATCGCATGATCGCCCTCGTCGAGGGCGCGAAGCGGCAGCGAACTCCGAACGAGATCGCGCTGTCGATCCTGCTGTCCGGCCTGACCATCGTCTTCCTGCTGGCGACCGCGACCCTGCGACCGTTCGGGCTGTACGCGGGCGCGCCGCTCGGGATCGTCGTCCTGGTGGCCCTGCTCGTCTGCCTGATCCCGACCACGATCGGCGGCCTGCTCTCCGCCATCGGCATCGCCGGAATGGACCGCGTCGCCCGCTTCAACGTGCTGGCGATGAGCGGCCGGGCCGTCGAGGCGGCCGGCGACGTCGACGTGATCCTGCTCGACAAGACCGGCACGATCACCTTCGGCAACCGGCTGGCGTCCCGGATCGTGGCCCTCCCGGGCGCGACCGAGCGCGAGGCCCTCGAGGCGGCGTTGCTCACGTCGGTGGAGGACGAGACCCCCGAAGGCCGGTCGGTCGTGGAGCTGGCGCGCCGGCGCCTGGCCGAGATCGGGTCCGGCGGTCCGGGCGCCAATGCGGCCGCGCCCAGCCCGGAGGAGATCACCACGGTGGTGCCGTTCAGCGCGGAGTCTCGCACCAGCGGCGTGATCCTGACCGACGGCACGGTCGTCCTCAAGGGCGCGGTGGACGCGATCGTGGCGGCCCTGGACGAAGAGGCGCCGCCGGAGCTAAAGACCCTCGCCGACGAGATCTCGTCGCTCGGCGCCACGCCCCTGGCCATTCGCCGCGACGGCAGGCCGCTGGGCGTGATCGAGCTCAAGGACACCGTCAAGCCGGGCCTGAAGGAGCGCTTCGACGAGCTGCGCCGGATGGGCATCCGGACGGTCATGGTCACCGGCGACAACCCGCTGACCGCAAAGACGATCGCCGCCGAGGCGGGCGTGGACGACTTCATGGCCCAGGCCAAGCCCGAGGACAAGATCGCCCGGATCCGGGCCGAGCAGGCTGACGGCCACCTGGTGGCAATGACCGGCGACGGCACCAACGACGCCCCGGCCGTGGCCCAGGCCGACGTGGGACTGGCCATGAACAGCGGCACTTCCGCCTGCAAGGAAGCTGCCAACATGGTCGACCTCGACTCGGACCCGACCAAGCTGATCGAAGTGATCGCCATCGGCAAGCAGCTGCTGATAACCCGTGGCGCGATCACGACCTTCTCGATCGCCAACGACGTGGCCAAGTACTTCGCCATCCTGCCGGCGATGTTCGTGGTGGCCTACCCGGAGCTGAACCAGCTCAACATCATGGGCCTGTCGAATCCGCAGAGCGCCATCCTGTCGGCGGTCATCTTCAACGCCCTGATCATCGTCGCCCTGGTGCCGCTCTCGCTCCGCGGCGTCGCCTACCGGGCCGCGCCGGCCGCCGACCTGCTGCGGCGCAACCTGCTCATCTACGGCGTGGGCGGCATCTTCGCCCCGTTCCTGGGCATCAAGGCGATCGACCTGCTGGTCACCGCCCTTCACCTGGCGTAGGAGTCAACGATGCGAAGCTTCATACGAACCCAGCTCTGGCCGGCGGTGTCGATCCTGCTGGCGTTCACGGTGATCACCGGCCTGGTCTACCCGGCAGTGGTGACTGTCATCGCCCAGGTCGTATTCCCAAGCCAGGCCAACGGCTCGATGATCGTCGTCGACGGCAATACGGTCGGATCGAGCCTGATCGGCCAGGCGTTCGATGCGCCGCAGTACTTCTGGGGCCGGCCCTCCGCCGCAGGCGCGAACGGCTACGACCCGACGCTCTCGGGCGGATCGAATCTGTCCTCGACGTCGCAGACGCTGATAACCGACATCACCCAGCGCGTGGACGCGGAACGAGCGGCCAACGGCGACGCGCCGGTCCCGATCGAACTGGTGACTGCCTCGGCCTCCGGTCTCGATCCGGACATCAGCCCCGCCGCCGCCGAGTACCAGGTGGCACGCGTTGCCAAAGCCCGCGGCATGACCGAGGATGCGGTCAGGGCGGTCGTGGCTCGCCACACCACGCAACCGTTCCTGTGGCTCATCGGGGAGCCGACCGTGCACGTGCTGGAGCTGAACCTGGACCTCGATGGATTGCTGAAATGACGGGCCTGAGATGACGACCGACCCGGCCGAGCCCGGACGCCCTACCGGCGACCAGATGATGGCCCGCCTGGCGGTCGACCAGAAACCCGAGCGGGCCCGGCTGCGCATCTACATGGGCATGGCGCCGGGCGTCGGCAAGACGTACAAGATGCTCGAGGAGGCGCATCGCCGCCACGATCGGGGCACGGACGTGGTCGTGGGCTTCGTCGAGACATACGGCCGGCGCCACACCGCGGCGCTGCTCGATGGCCTCGAGGTCGTCCCGCGCCGCCGCGTCGAGTACCGCGGAGTGGCGATCGAGGAGATGGACGCAGACGCGGTCATCGCCCGCCACCCGGCCGTCGTCCTGGTCGACGAGCTGGCCCACACCAACGTCCCGGGCTCCGCGCGCGAGAAGCGCTGGCAGGACGTCGAGGCGATCCGCGACGCCGGCATCGAGGTCGTCAGCACGTGCAACGTCCAGCACGTGGAATCGGTCGCCGACGCCGTCGAGACGATCCTGGGCGTACCGGTCCACGAGCGCATCCCCGACGAGGTGGTCCGGGCCGCCGACGAGATCGAGCTCGTCGACATGAGCCCGCACGCGCTCCGCCAGCGCATGCGCCACGGCAACGTCTATCCGCCCGAGCGCGCCGTCATCGCCCTGGAGCGCTTCTTCACCGAGCCCAACCTCATGGCGCTGCGCGATCTGTCGCTGCGGTTCCTGGCCGGGCGGGCGGACCAGGAGCTGGAAGGCGCGGTCTCCCTCCAGGGCATCGATCTTCCGCCGGTCACCGAGCGGGTCATGGCTCTCGTCGACGAGTCACCCAATTGCCGGCGAGCCCTGCGCCGCGCCTCGTCTCTGGCCAGCGTACTCCATGCCACCTGGATCGCCGTGGCCATCCAGACGCCCGCGATTCAGCAGTCGCGCGACCGCCGGCAGAACCTGCAGGCCAACGTCGACTACGCCGTGGACCTGGGCGCCGAAGTCGTTCGGGGCGAAGCCACCGACCTGGCCCGCGGCCTGGCGGAGGTCATCGCCGAGCACCGCGTCAGCCACGTTGTCCTGGCCCACGAGCCCCGACGCGGCATCGGCCTGGGCCGCCCCACCCTTGCGGATCGATTGCTGGACGCCGTGCCCGCCCTGGAGGTCCACCTGGTCGGCGAGCCCGCAAAGACGCCGTAGTGCCGGCGGGAACCGCCTCGACCCGGGGGCGGGGGCCTACGGCCAGTAGGGCATCTCCGAGGGCGCCGGCCCGCCGTCCGTCTCGCCCGGCGTCCCGTCGGGGGCGAGCCAGATCGTCGTCGTGAGGCTGCCCGCCGAGCGGTCGGAGGCCGCGGTCCACGACTCGGTGAGCGTCATCTTCCACAGCCCGATCGCCACCGGCTCGATCGCGGTGGTGCACGTCACCGGCAGCGGCTTGTGCAGGCTGGAGTACATGGGGAATTGCAGGATCGTCGCCGTTGCCGTGGCCCCGGGCACGCTCGGGAAGCAGTCGAATGACGGGTCGTTGGCCTTGGCCTTCGCCAGCCCGATGGCCGCGATCCGCGGGCCGTCGGACGGATCGAGCACGGCTACGGGCGGGTCGTAGCGGATGCTGGCGACAAGGGCCTCGACCTCCGCTCGCATCTCATCTTCACCCGGGCCCTTGATCTCGGCATGGATGAGATAGCGGCTCTCGATGTCGCCCGGTACCGAGAGCGTCCAGTCAAGGGTCGCGCCCGAGTCCTCGAAGATGGCCGGCAGCCCTCCGACGGTGACGTACTTGCCGGCGGGATCCAGCCCGCTTGGATCGTTCGGATCGATCGGGCCCCCGCGCGGCGGTCCATCCTGGCTCGACAGCTCGACCATCACCTGGCCCGCGCCGACGGTGAGGTTGGCCCCGCATTCCTCGCTACTGATGAACTTGTCGCTCGGTCCCGGAGTGATCGCCGTGCAGGTCGCCAGACCCGACCCCGTCCCCAGGAAGTCGAGGATCGTGATGTAGTGCATGTTCAGTCCGGACACGGACGTCTTCCAGGAAGCCGGATAGTCGAAGGCCAGGCCGTCGCGGTCGAAGTGGGCGAGCGATCCGGCCGGAGCCGGCGAGGAGGAGGCGGTAGCCGAGGAGGTGGGGATCGGTGCCGCCAGCGTGGCCGAAGATCCCGCGCTGCCCGGTCCGGCGTTCGATCGAAGACCCACCGCCACGGCCACCAGGGCGACGACGAACAGCAGGGCCGCCATCCCAGCGAATCCGAGGCGCACGTTTGAGCGCATCGTCCGCCGCCCTACGACCGCGACCCGCTCGACGATGCGATCCTCTAGATCGGGTGATGGCCGCGCGGCATCGAGGGTGGCGTGCAGCGCGTCCGACAGACGCTCCTCAGGGTTCATGGTTCCTGCCTCATCTGGTCGCGAAGGCGCCCCAGCGCCCGGTGCAATCGCGACTTGGCCGTGCCGAGTGGGATGCCCAGCGCGGACGCGGCGTCGGGGATCTCGAGGTCTGAGAAGAAGCGGAGGGCGAGGATGGCCCGATCGTCGGCCGCCAGCTTGTCGAAGGCCGCCATCAGCTCGAGCCTGTCGGCCGGGTGCACAGCGGCCTCGAGCCCGGGCACATCGGACGCGAGGTCGAGGTCTACCTCGCGAACGCGAGGCCGCCGGCGCGTCTGATCGAGGGCCGACCGAACGATCAGCCTGCGGAACCAGGCCGGCCAGAGCTCCGCCTCGCGCAGGCTGCCGATGTCTCGCCAGGCTCGAAGGAAGGCTTCCTGAACGGCGTCCTCCGCCTCCGCCGGCGAGCGCACGATCGACAACGCCAGGCGGTAGGCGGACGGAGTTTCGGCATGGACCAGCGCCGCGAACGCCGCGGCGTCGCCCGATCGAGCGGCCAGGACCACGCGCCCCGCGATGACCGTCATGCTCCCTCAGGCTTGCCCGCCGGCGCCGCGACCGGTCCATCCGGCTCCGGCGCTCATCTACTATGGCGCACCGCGACGCGGATTCGTTCCCCGTGCGGGCCGGGGGCCGCCGTCCGCCGGAACGCCGCCGCCGGCCGGAACGCCGCCGGGACGGGCTCCACGCAGGTGTCCGGTGCCACCGGACAGGAATCCAGATTTCGGCAGGTTCGCTCCCGTTGCCTCCTGCTTCGGCGCCCCGGCACCATATCGCGCGGGCGAATCGACGCTCGATGAGCGTGGGAGCTGGGGGTCCGAAGAAGCTGGTGCGCGCCTGGGGCCCGCCCGAATCCCCGCACCGTGCATCACGGCCCCGAGTTGTCCGGTCCAGCCGAACAACTGCAAGATCGCCCGCGTTGCGCCGCCTGCGCCGCCCGCGCCGCAGCCCGCGCCGC
>PLOC01000007.1 GCA_003141955.1 Chloroflexota bacterium | reverse complement strand
GAACATCGAGTCGACGATGCGAACGAAGGCCTCGTAGCAGTTGAACAGCCCATGGCGACCGGTCAGCAGGTACCCCTCCAGCCAGCCCTCGCACTGGTGCTCGCTGAGCATCGAGTCGAGAACCTGGCCGGCCGGTGAGAGGAACTCGTCGTTATCTCTCACCGGGAGGTCCCACTGCCGGTTGGTGACCTCGAAGATCGCCTGCAGGAGATTCGATACCGTTTCATCGGGGCCGAAGAGGCGGAAATTGCGCTGGTCCTGATTGAGCCTGGCCACGTCGCGCAGGAAACTGCCGAGCACGAGGGTGTCCTGACCTTGAACGGCGCCGGGGGAAAGCACCTTCACCGCATGGTCGTGGAAGTCCGGCATCCGCAGGTCTCGTAGCAGGATGCCGCCGTTGGCGTGCGGGTTGGCGCCCATCCGCCGGTCACCCTTGGGAGCCAGTTCGGCCAGCTCCTGAATGAGCCGGCCATCCTCGTCGAACAGCTCCTCGGGCCTGTAGCTCTTCATCCAGCTTTCGAGCTGCTTGACGTGATCGAGGTGATCGGCGTCCACAAGGAGCGGCACCTGGTGCGCTCTGAACGTGCCTTCAACCTGCAGACCGTCTACTACCTTCGGCCCGGTCCAGCCCTTCGGGGACCGCAGGACGATCATCGGCCAGCGCTGCCTGGTGGTGTCGTTCTTGTCCCGCGCATTGCCTTGGATGCGCCGGATCTCCTCGATGGCGTCGTCCAGGGTGGTGGCCATTAGCTCATGCATCGCCGCCGGGTCGTCGCCCTCGACGAAGTAGGGCGTCCAGCCGCAGCCCCGAAGGAACTGTTCCAGCTCATCGTGCTCGATGCGGGCCAGAACGGTCGGGTTGCTGATCTTATAGCCGTTGAGGTGCAGGATCGGCAGGACAGCGCCGTCCGTGATCGGGTTGAGGAACTTGTTGGACTGCCATGCGGTCGCGAGAGGGCCAGTTTCCGCTTCGCCGTCGCCGACGACGCAGGCGACGACGAGGTCAGGATTGTCGAACGCGGCCCCAAAGGCGTGGCTGAGCGAGTATCCAAGCTCGCCGCCTTCGTGAATCGAGCCCGGGGTCGTCGGCGCAACGTGGCTGGAGATTCCGCCGGGAAACGAGAACTGCTTGAACAGTTTCTTGAGCCCGGCTTCGTCCTGAGTCACGTTGGGGTAGATCTCGCTCCATGTACCTTCGAGATAGACGTTGCCCACGATCGCCGGACCGCCGTGACCTGGACCGGCGATGTAGAACATGTCCAGGTCGTACTTCTTGATGACCCTGTTCAGGTGCACGTAGATGAAGTTCTGGCCCGGCGTCGTGCCCCAGTGCCCGACGACCAGCGGCTTCACATGCGCCAGCTCGAGCGGCTTCTTCAGCAGCGGGTTGTCGTACAGGTAGATCTGCCCGACCGACAGGTAGTTGACGGCGCGCCAATAGGCGTCCATTTTGCGGAGGAGTTCCGGACTGAGCGCTTCAGTGGTCATGGCTGGATGCGGCATGCTAGAAACGCCTACGCCCTGGAAACTCTCGGCTCACTTCGAAGTCGTCGACGCCACCAGCATCGGCGTCCCAGTAGCCTGGGCGGTTGTAGTGTCGATGCAGAGCAGACTCTTGGTCTCGAGTTACAGCCTCGCCGTCCGTGTATTCAGGTGCCTGCCTGATAGCCTCACGCGGAAGATCGACGACTACTTGCTTCTCGCTCCAGCTGACCCGCTCTATCCATCTCGGAGAGATCAGCACTTTCTTGCCCGGCAGCCAATCCTTCGTGTCCACGATCAAGTAGCGAATGGCCCATGTCTCATCATCGATGATGAAGTCCTCGACGTGGCCGATCTCGCCGTCTGAGGCTTCCACGTGATGGCCGCTCACGTCATGGGTGCTGCGCAAATCGGGATCAGCGTGTTTCTTCCCCGGCTCGCCCGACTCGGCTTTCGCTCCCGGGTCATGCCGAAAGCCCCAGTACATTGGCAATCCGAAGAAGACCGCGTATTCCTGCTCGAACTGTCTCGAGACCGGCTTGTCTCTGTTCAGCGACGGACTGTGCTCGATCTCAGTCTTGGTCAGTTTGACCGTGATCGAACCCTGGTCTGTATCTACTCCGGCCAGCGAGTGCGGTGAGATCAGCACCTGCCGGCTGACGAGCCACTCGCCCGTATCGGCCACCAGATAGCGGATCGTCCAGTAGTGGTCATCGAAGTAGAAGTCTTTAGCCGTCCCTATCTCGCCGTCGAGACTTTGCAGTTTGTAGCCTGTGAGTGTCTTGGCCTTGCTCAGCATGATGAGCATCCTTTCTTTGGGCGAGTCTCGTCCCGTTCGCTGCTACAGCTCGGCAGAGCGGGTGTGGTTGGGGCTGTCATCGAGGGCGCGATCGCCATTGGGGAGTCCGAAAGAATCAAGCTGTGTGCAGGTGGACGTGTAGTCCGTGTGAAGAATGCTCCTGATCCCCAGACCTTCCGCCACCTGGACGAACATCGGCGTGTTTTCGATATAGACAACCTGCCGGGCTGGCACCTGGGCGATGTCCAGCGCAAGCCGGTAGATGTCTGCGTCGGGCTTGCGGACGTGGACGAAGCACGAGGAGATGTAGAAGTCCACGAACTCGTCCAGCTTGAATTCGTTGATGCGATAGGCATTCAACTCGCGCCCTTCGTTGCTGACCACGGCGATCTTCAAACCGTGCCGAACCTTGAGCTGAGTGACCAGATCGATCATCTCGGGGTGAGCCTCGGACTGGGCTAACATGAATGCGCGGAATTGAGCCCGCGTGAACGGCCGTTCTTCGTGGAAGACCACTCGACCCAGGTACTCATCGAGCGTGAGTTTCCCCTCCTCGTACGTATCGAAGGTCAGGTGATGCCGATCCTCCATCTCGGCCAGGTCCAAATTGAAGTTCGCCGCGGCCCGTTTCCGCCCGTCATGTGTCCAGCCGTCGGTGAGCAGCACGCCACCGATGTCCAGGAAGAGGCAGGTGATTCCGGCGGCTGGCCTCATCAGCCCTTTCCCGTCTCAAGATCGGCCATAGCCCACCTCTGTACGTTCGGCAAGTTCGACGGGCCGAGCTTGTGTGGCGCCGACCCGGGAGAAGATGCGCGCGTATCGGGCTCCGACCTCCGGCCAGATCATGGTTCTGCTGAAGTCGTACGCCCGCCAGCCGAGTTGGTTTCTCTGGTCGGCGTCCCGAACGAGCTCGATCAGGACTTCGGCGAAGTCCTTGGATGAGCCGGAGGCAACCAATCTGCCGCGGCCCGCCTCGAGCATCTCGACCGCATAGGGGTAAGGCGTGGACACGACTGCCTTGCCGGCGCTCATGGCATAGGCCAGCGTTCCAGAAACGATCTGGTCTCGATTCGGATAGGGGGTGACGAAGATGTCCGCGGCTTTCAGCCAGGTCCCTAGCTCGGTCCGCGTGACGTACCGATCCACGAACAGCACGTTGGCGGAGACGCCGAGCGCGTCGGCGAGACGCATGAGCTCGGTTCGGTAAGCTTCGCCCTCGCGAAGTAGCAACTCCGGGTGCGTGGCTCCCAGAACCACATACCGCGCGGCATGATCGACCTCGATGACCGACGGCATGGCTTCGATCACCGTTTCGTAGCCCTTGCCCGGGCCGAGCAGGCCAAAGCTCAGGATCACGGGTCCCGGCGCCAGGCCAAGGCCGGGCTTGATCGTGTCGGGCGCGACCAGTGGGAGACTCGGGACCCCGTGTGGCACGACGTCGCGTCGATTCGGGGCGATGCCATATACACGAGTCAACAGCCGAGTGGCCGACTGCGACATCACCACGCTGGCTGCGCTCGCGCCAACGAGGCCCACCAGGATCGCCCGTTGGCGCGCGGAAGGACTCTGTGGAACTGTGTGGAGCGTCGCCACGACGGGCTTGGTCAGGGCGCCAACGAAGTCCAGGACGAACTCGCCGTCGTCGCCACCCCAGATGCCGTACTCATGCTGAACCGACACCACGCCAACGCTCGAACGGTTCAGTTTGCGCGCAACCTCGAGGTAATCGGCCAGGCTGTCGCGCCTGATCCGGTGGCGCACCTCCGACGGGTACACGTCCGGATCTCCGGGCGCATGAAGTGCCGCTATCTCGTGGTCGCCGCCCGAGTCCGCCAGGTTTCGCGTGAAAGTGGCAATTCCGCAACGGCGTGGCGGGTACGTAGCGACGTAGACGGTTCTACCGGCCATGGCCCCGCCGCCTCGCCGGTAAGTTGCCTTCGGCCGCGCTCTTGGCGCTCTTGTAGTCTGGCGAGACGACCATGAACGGGGATGGCCCGAAGGACGCCGGGTACGGGTAACCGTAGTACGGGTACAGATTGAAGAAGTAGTCCAGCCTGGTCTCGACCAGGTCTGGGTCGTAGCGAGGGGCGCCGGCCACGTGCTCGCGGGTGTGGCCGATGTAGACCGCATCTGGCGTCATCCGCGTGATCGCGTCGACCGGGATCAACGACTTGCTCTCACCCAAGCCCAGGAAGCCGCCGGACGCGACCTCCATGAAGCGGACTTTCCGTTCGGCTTCGTCGATCAGGAGGCCTTCGATCGTGCCTAGATCGCGGCCGTCTTTGTCCTTGGCCATCCGGCCGCGAATGTCCTCATCTGAGCTCGAGACAGTCTGGTCGGTGTCGCGCAGCCTGACGAGCTGTGGGACCTTCTCCGCGCCCTGCTGATTGGCCGCGGTCTTCTCGATGGTCATGATTACAACCTCCTGGATCCGTGAGTCTCGTAGTCCCTCTGCTCCTCGATGGTCCGCTCGGCAAGGGGTTCAACCTCGAGTCGCTCGTCCGGGATCGACAACCCGCTCTCGACCGATATGCCATAGGTGTCCTGTGCGGTGCGCTCCTCGGCCCGACCGACCGCGGCGAGTTGCTTGCGGAGGTCGGCCGCGAGGGCGACCGAAACCGACTCCGAGTCGAGCGCGCTGGCGGCGTCTTCGTACTCTCCCGTTTGCTGGCGTTGGAGAAACCCATCAGCGCGGAGCTCGCCGACCTGCTCTACCAGCAGGGCTTCGATTCGCGTTCGCTCGAGGGCAACGAGTTCACGGGCGTGTCGCTCGTTCACGATGACCTCCTGTCCCGGATCGATCGGGCTGCTCGCCTGACGCCGGAGTGATCTCGTCGACTCGAGGCGACTCCTCCGTGGCGCTCCGGGGGTTCGGGGGGTCCGCACTCACATTCGGCGCGCGTACACCAGACAGACTGGCTATTGCATTCGCCCGTCAGCGTACGTCCCAGGGCCGGGCGGTCATTACGTTCTGTCATCGGAGCGAGATCGGGTCAGTCCTGGTCCCGGCCCTGGTCCCAGCCCTGATTCGAGAACGTGGGGATGAATCGATAGCCCTTGCCAGGCACCGTGGCGATGAAGCGCGGATGCCGATGGTCTTCCCGCAGCTTGATGCGCAGGCTCCGGATGTGGCGATCCACGATGTTGCTCTCGGCGACGAAGTCACTGCCCCAAATGGCGTCGAGGATGTCGTTCCTGGTCACGACGCGTCCGCCGCGACTGGCGAGGAGATACAGGAGGCTCTGCTCGATACCGCTAAGGTGTACGACCGAGTCACCGGCTCGCACCCGGCGATGGAAGATGTCGATCTCCATTTCGCCGAGGTTGATCGTGGGCACGATCGGCACATCGGTTCCCGTCGCCCGACGAGTGATGACGATCGAACGAGCGAGCAGTTCCTCGGGCGAGAATGGCACCGTCAGGATGTCGTCGACCCCGAGATCGAACGCCTGGAGCTTCGTCTGCAGGTCACCCCGCCGAGTGAGACCCAACACCGGCGTCCCGCTTCGTCGCATCGTGTTCGAGGCGCCCAGCCGCTCGAGCAGGGCGGTGCTGTCATCGTGGTCCATGTCAATCACAGTCATGTGCGGCTGCCACTCGGCCAGGAGCGCCTCCGCCTCTGCCAAGGTTCGCGCAGCTCGAACGACAAAGAGACCGTGATTCAGCGTCAGTTCGATAAGGTCTACGACCAGCTGGCGGTCATGCAGCACCAATGCGCGGCGAGGCTCGTGACCATTAGCCTCGGGCGGCCCACCCAGACTGGGGATCGTCGTCTGGCGCATCGCGTCACGCCCCCGAGATGTCGCGCCTGGCGACCGCGAGCACGCCGATTGCCGTCAGGATGACCGACGGCACCGCGAGCGTCGCGTAGCGCCAGAGCTCAGTTGCGTGGTCGAGCGGGTTGCCGCCGAATGCCCAATCCCAGGGCGAGATGTGTCGCCACGGCGCGAGCACGCTGCTGAGGGGGAATAGGGAGGCCACGACGCATCCGGCGATCGCCACGCCGATGCCGGCTCCCAGCACGAGGGACGGGCGCGCCCGCACACCTGCGATCGCGACCGCGAGGCTGCCGTGGAGGGCGCCGAGCAGGGCGCAGAGCGCAATCGTCGAGACCAGATACCCCGTGTCGATGCCGAGGTCGACGGCCGCGTCGGCGCCGAGTTGGACGACTAGCAGGACCACGGTGATCACCGCCAATGCCACCAGCGCAGCGATTGCCCGCCCGAGGAGGACCGCTCGGCGGTCGATAGGTTGGGCAAGATACAGCTCGAGCCGGCCGCTGGCCTCCTCGCTCGCAGTCTGACCGTTCGCCAGCACCACCGCCGCGATGACGATCAGGAGGGGCACGAAGAAGTCATACAGGTTGGCCCGCAGGAAGCCCGCCGGGGTCCCGAAGTCCGCGAGGCCAAACGCCTGAACGACTCCCGCTGGCAACTGATCGATGGCCTGCGACATGCCCGACGAGCCCTTGAACGCTGGCCAGATGGAGATCGTCGCGGCGACCAAAGCCGCGAGGCCGAGACACCACCAGAACGTCGCCTGCCGCATAGCGCGCAGCGGGCCGCCGACCAGTTCGAGGATGCGCGCGTTCATGCCGGCCCTCCATCGTAAAGATCGAGGAATGCCTCTTCGAGATCGGGCTCCTCGACCAGCATCGAGCCGACCCGATGACTTGCGAGCAGCGCGATCAGCGGCTGGATGGAGCCCGAGAGGGTCGCGGTGAAGCGATGAGCGTCGATGATCGGGTTGACCATGTCCGGCAGGGCCTTGAGTTCAGCCTCCGGCGGGTCGTCTTCGAACCAGACCTCGATGCGCTGGCGGGCGCGGCCTCGAAGCTCTGCGACCGTGCCCTGAGCCACGACCTTGCCGGTCCGCAGGACGGCCACTCGGTCGGCGGCTCTCTGGACCTCGCTCAGGGAGTGAGAGGACAGAAAGACCGTCGCGCCTGCCGAGCGTGCTTCCCGGACCATTCCCAGGAATTCGTGCTGCATGAGCGGGTCGAGGCCGTTGGTCGGCTCATCGAGGACGAGCAGCTCGGCATCGAAGAGGAACGCGAGCAGGAGCGCGACCTTGCGCCGGTTGCCGCTCGAGAGGTCGCGCAGATGGCGGTGTAGATCGAGCCGAAGTCGCTCGGCGAGCTGGTCACGACGTGCCGGATCGAAGCCGCCCCGCAAACAGCCGATGCTGGAGACGAAATCCATCCCGGATAGCCGGTCGGGCAGCCTCAGTTCGCCGGGAACGTAGGTGAGCCGGCGCCGTATCGCCACACCGTCACGGGTGGCATCCAGGCCGAAGGCGCCAATCCTGCCCGCGGTGGGCCGTAGCAGCCCGAGCAGGCAGCGGATCGTGGTGCTCTTGCCCGACCCGTTGGGACCAAGAAAGCCGAAGACCTCGCCACGGGCGACCTTGAGGTCTATGCCACGAACGGCCTCGACTTTGCCGTAGTGCTTCACAAGGCCGTCGATCTGGACGACCGGATCCGCGGCGTTCATGACGCCTCCGCTTCTGTAGCAATGCGGCTCGCAAGTAGTGTATGCAATTCCTCCCGCGCCGCCGGGGCTGTGAAGACGGTCAGGTGATCGCCCGCTTCGAGGACCACGTTGCCGCGCGGCACGATGACCTTCTCCCCGCGCATGACCGATACGAGGACGCTTTCTCGTGGCCACGCAGTCTCCGATACCGGCTTGCCGGCCAGCACAGAGCCCGGACTGATCTCCGCCTCGAGGAGGGAGCCGGTCGAGCCGACCGTGTTCACCTGGCGGACGTTTGCGGCCAGCGCGCCCCGGTATGCCGCCACCACGTCCCGCGTGGAGAGGATGCCGGCCAGACGATCGTTGGCGACGACCGGGACCCACGACTGGTGGCCGTCGGCTAGAACTCCAAGGACATCGTCGAGTGAGTCGTCCGCCGAGACGAAGGTTCGGTCGAGCGCCAGATCACCGACCTTTGCCGCCTGGTCGGCGGCGACGAGCGCAACGAGATCGACGCTGCCGCGCAGCGAACCGCGCTTGTCGACGACCGGGGCGCCGGGCACGCCGGTGGCCTCCAGCCGGGTCCGAGCCGCTTTCACCGTTTGGTCCGGGTCGAGCACCACCCGCGGCGATCGGGCCGCGTCGCCGGCCGGAATGGCGTTCATGAGTGGGAGCGCGAACCGGAAGCGATGCGCTGGCGACTCGGAGCGGTTGCGCAGTTGCGATGAGTAGATGGAACGATCGCCGACGATGAGCGTGGCCAAGCCGATGGCAAGCATCGCCGGTGCGAGCATGGCCAGGCTGTCGGTCATTTCGGCAACCATGAGCATCACCGCGAGCGGGGCGCGGGCGGTGCTGCCGAAGAGGGCCATCATGGCCACGATGACGAACGCCGACGGATCGGCCGGAAGGCCAGGCGCGAACGGTTCGAGGAGTCGCCAGATGCCGGCTCCGAGCAGTGCGCCGATGAACATCCCCGGACCGAATATGCCGCCCGAGCCACCGGAACCGATCGAAAGGGAGGTCGCCAGGATCTTCGCGAACGGGAGAGCCAGGATGACCCACAAGGGAAGGCTCAGGAGCGTGTTGCGATCGAACCCCGCCTGGACCCAGCCGTAGCCTGTGCCGAGGACGCCCGGCAGGGCGAGGGCGAGGCAGCCAACCGCGACGCCGGCCACGGCCGGCCTCAGCTCACGAGGCAGGGGCCAGGTCTTGAACCAACGGGTCATACCGTAGAAACCGGCGATGTAGAGCCGCCCGACGATGCCACAGGCGAGGCCGATGAGCGTGTAGTAGATGAGTTGGCGAGGGTCTGTGAAGCCGGCGCCGCCGGCCCGCCCGAAGATTGGGCTGAAGCCGATGATTGCCCCGAAGACCGAGAACGCGACGATCGAGCCGACGAAGGCGGGCACGAGGGCGTCCGACTCCACGTCGTCGCGATAGGGGATCTCGACCGCCAGAACAGCGCCACCGAGAGGGGCCCTGAAGATGGCTCCGATCCCGGCGCCCATGCCTGTGCTTACCGCGATCCGGGCATCTCGCGCATCGAGGTCGAGGAGTCTCGCCAGGAACGACCCAAACCCGGCACCGATCTGGGCCGTCGGCCCTTCGCGGCCGCCGGAGCCGCCGGAGCCGATCGTGATGGCCGAGGCCACGAGCTTGACGAGTGGAATGCGGGCGCGGATGCGCCGGGGACCGTGGTGGAATGCGGCGATCGCCGCGTCGGTCCCGTGCCCTTCAGCCTCCGGAGCGAGCCGGAAGACGATGATTCCAGCGATTAGGCCGCCGAGGCCAACGACGATCGGCAACATCCAGGGTCGGGTGGCATCGGTGATGGGTTTGGCGCCCTCGCCCAGCGGTGAAGCCGGGACAAAGCCCGCGAGCCCGAGGAACACCTGGCTCGCAAGATCCAGGGCGACGAAGAACAGCGCAGCCCCGAGGCCGCTAATGACCCCGATCACCGCTCCGAGAACAATCCACTTGCGCAGGTATGCGGCCGAGCGGATGCGGAGCCTGAGCTTCCGTAGCAGCAGATCGCGGCGGCTCCGGAGGTTCATGCGAACGGCTCGAATGCTTGTGCCAGCCGGGCCAACGCCTCGGACTCCTCTGGCGTCATCGACACGACCTCGAGCACGTCCGCGAGGTCTCGTACTCGCAGGTCCAGGACGCGCGCCCGCAGGTCCTGGCCCGCCGCGGTCAGTCGCACGCAGACAACGCGCTTGTCGAGGTCGCCCTTGTTCGTCGAAACGAGGCCGCGGCGCTTGAGACGAGAGACCACTCGACTCGCCGGCGAGGCATGTGCGCCGATCCGAGCGGCGATTTCGCCAACTGCCTGCCCCTCCTCGCGCTCACCGACTACGAGGAGCACGCGCCACTGCATGAAGGTGAGTTCTGCGTCGGCGGCCGCGATTGCTCGTGCCGTGATGGCGACTGAGCCGACTACGAGGCGCTCGAGCACGCCGACGAGCTCTTCGTTCATCTGCGCAGTGTATCGTAACTATGTTCCGTACGGAATACACTCAGGGCCGGGTCGCCACCGAGGGCGTCGTCCACAATAGTGGCCCGGGTGGCTTCCCCGCTGACTGCGCGTCGCGGGCCGATAAGCTGTCCCCTAAGCCCGGATC
>PLOC01000005.1 GCA_003141955.1 Chloroflexota bacterium | reverse complement strand
TTGGCTGAGCCAACTATTGACAGGCTCGGGAACGCGCCGGTAGCATCTACCTTGGATTACGAGGTAGCGGCACGAGCGGGCCGGCCGCAGAACCCCGAACCGAGGTGGAGTGCGTGGGAGCCGGCAAGATCCGGGGTCAGTTGCTCAAAGGGACCACTCCCCTGCTCGTCCTGAGCGTGCTGCGCGAGGGCGAACTGTACGGCTACGAGATCGCACAGCGCGTTCGCGAGCGGAGCGGCGGCGCCTTGGCGCCGAGCGAAGGATCGCTGTATCCGGCGCTGCACAGCCTCGAGGCCGACGGCGCTCTCCAGGCCGAGTGGCGCGACAGCGACAAGGGCCCGCGGCGCCGCTACTACCGCATCACGCCAAAGGGCAGCGGCCTGCTTGCGGAGCACGAAGCCGAATGGGCCGCCTTCTCGGTAGGGATGGCGCGAGCGGTTGGGACGCGGGCCAATGGCTAGGCTCGTGGCGGCGGTGCTTGCGTCGGCGATCCTGATCCTGGCCACGGCGGCCTTCGCGAGAGCGGGCACGCTGTTCGTGGCCATCGTCGTGCTGCTCGTGTGGGCGTTCCTGGGTCAGGTCGAACTTGGCAGACGCATCGCCCGGCCGGCAGCGAGCAGGCAGGCGCTCCAGCGGCGCGTCCCGGGTCCGCTTCCGGCCGAGGCGGTCGAATACCTGAGCCGCCTCGACTCTCAGCTCGAATTGCCGGCCGGAATCCGCGCGGAGATTCGGGCCGAGCTGGCCGACCACATAGACGACTCCATCGCCGCGATTCAGGCAGAAGGGCGCGACCTCGACTTCGCGACCGGTGAAGCCCTGGCGCGCCTGGGTCGGCCGGACGAACTGGCACGGCAACTCCGCAGAGCCCACCGGACGACACGACGGCTGCTCGCCGGGGCCGCCGGCGGCGTCTGGGCCGCAGGAGTCGGCGCGATCCAGGGCACGATCCTGGCTTTCTGGGTCTTGTTAGTTGCGGCGCTCGTGATCGGAGTCGGGCTGAGACCGCTCATCGACTTCGTCGCCAACCACTTCATTCCCGTCGAGTTCGACCAGAACGAGCTGGGATTCGGCACCGCCGTCGGGGCGGCCATCGCCTGGCTGCCCGCATTCGTTGCCGGCCGTCGGGCGGTTCGAACTTGCGCTCTGGTCAGCGGCCGGACGGCGGCCCAACTCGGCCCCTGGTGGGCGCTTGCCGGGGTGCTGGGGCTCGGGTGGCTCGTCGTCTTCGTGGTCACCGTCCAGCAGAGCTGGCTCGTCGTCGTGTTTGAGCTTGCGATCCCGCTGGCCTTCGCGGCCGGGGCGCTGGTCAAGGTGCGGGCGCGTGTTCCGGCGGCGACCGGCCGGCGACTCGCCATTGCCGGCGGGCTCCTGGTCGGCTTCGTCGTGCTGGCCGCAGTGTTGGGTCCGGTCGGTGTCAGCGTGCAGGCTGGCGGCTGGAACACCAACTACACCGACGACAGCATCGGCCGGAACCACGTGGCCCCGCATTCGCCCGACCAGGCGATCAATCTCGACTATTCAAGCTCCGTGGTCGGCGGCGCCCCCACGATCACCATCCAGGACCCGGCCACGCTGTCCGCGTTCCACGACCTCCGCGTCGAGGCCTGGCGCGCCAACGCGTATCCCGGCGCTCCGTCCGGAGTCATGCTCGGCATGCTGGACACCAGGTACTCGGCGCCGTATGCGAGTGTGGCTGCGGTCGTTGGTCCGGACGGCACGATCCAGGACCCGATCAGCCTGAGCGGCTCCCGCACCCCCAAGTGGTGGATCTTCATTACCGGCATCGGCACGGACGGCAGGCGATACTGGCTCGGCGAGCGACCAGACTTCGTCGAACGGAACTTCACCGGCACTATCTGGGACTGGCTGACGGCTGCCGGTTAGTTCTACTGGCGCTGCCGAGGCCGGGCTGCCCGACGGCGCCGGGACCGGGCGACGACTACACTCCTCGGCGCGGCCAACTCGCATCTGAGCCGCGTCGGTACGGTGGTGTTCAATGTACGAGTCGGGCCAGGACGGTCCAGCGATCGTGGACGAGGGGGTCGATCGCGCGATAGTCGACGCGCTGCGCGGACAGGATCTCTCAGGCTTCGAGATATGGCGATGGCTCGGGTCGGCGCAGGGCATTCCCAGCCGACTCACCGAAGCCCACCTCTACCCTACCCTCTACCGCCTCGAGGCGGAGGGCCTGCTCCAGAGCGACTGGCACGAGGGCGAACGAACCAGGCGCAAGTACCGCCCGACCGCGCGCGCCCTGGAACGCGCCGACGAACCCGACTGGTCTCCGGCCGGCTCCCGCGCCAACCAGGGCCAATTCGGAGCGCCCGACCGCGCGGAGCGTCGACTCGCCAGCCCCGATCCCGAGGCCGGCTCATGGTTCATGCCCAGAGAGGCGGCGTCCACGGCGCGGCCGGCGGCCGCGGCGCTTCTGGCCACGCCCCCGGCGGCGCCCCGCGCCGACCGGCACGACGAGCGCCGGCCGCCCGCCCCGGTCGAACCCGGCCCGACGTCCGGCGAAAGCAGCCGGCCCGGCAGGGCCGCTCTGGCGGCCTATGCGGCCGACCTCGGCGCCCGCCTCGACCTGCCCCGGATTGAGCGGGACCGGGTCCGCCAGGAGATCGCGGATCACCTGGCCGATTCAGCCGGAGCCCTGGAGCAGCACGGCTACCGCTCGGAGGCGGCGGCGTCCGAGGCGGTGAGCCGGTTGGGGTCGCCGCGCGACGAGGCCACTCTCATCGAGCAGGCGGAGCAGTCGCCGGGGCGGTTCAACCGCGCCATCCGCCGCGGACTGTTCTTGCTCGTGGCCGAGATGTTGCTGTGGCTGTTCCTCTCAATAGGGGTACTGGTCGTGGCGCCCGGCGTCACCGACATGGTCGTCTCGGTCGCCCGTCTGACGGGCCTCCACCTCACCGTGCTCGAGTCGGCCGAATGGGCCACCAATCAGGTGGCGATCGTGGCGTGTCTAGGGGCGTTCGCCGCCGGGCGTTTGAGTATGGGCCAGCTGGCCCGGATCAGCCGACACGGGGACGCCACGCTCCGGAGGCCGTGGGCGGTCGGCGGGGCGGCGGGGGTGCTAACCCTGGTTCTGCTCCTCCCCGGCTACCAGGACGCGCTCACGGTTGCGACCCTTCTGGCCGCGCCCGTCGCTTTCGTCGCCGGTACGCTTCGGCCCCGGCACGCGAACGAGAGCGCCTACAGCCTGCGGGGTGTCGCCGCAGGGATCCTCCTGGTGGCGATAGTCACCCTCCTGCCGTGCGGCCGGATGTTCGCGTATGACCCGAACGCGACGCCGAGAACGCCTCTCGCCCAGGGCGGTTCCGTCGAGCTGACCGTGTTCGAGACCGACAGCGGCTCCTACGAGTACGGCGTGCCCCCGTCGACAGGTGCCGGGGTCGTGACCGTGGAGCTCTGGCCGGCTTCGACGGACGGGCCGTTCATCGTCGTCGATCGGTCCGCGACCGCAGCCACGATCAGCGTCAAGCCGGGCATTCCCAACTCCGACACGACCGTCGCCCCGTCCGGCGCTCAAGCGGTCGACTTGACGAAGCTGCCGCCGTACCGGCAGTGGTGGGTCGTGGCGGTGACTACGGCACCGAACGGGCAGCGGACGGCGCTGGACGTGATCGTCCAGACGGGCGCCTCGCCGACGTTGAGCAACGCCTTGAGCTGGCTGGTCTCGAAGCTGTAGCGCGCCGCCGGGGTTGGGTCCAACCGCCGGCATTCGGCCGCCGGCATTCGGCCGAAGGTGCGCTCGGCCGGCGCTCGTCCGCCATCCCTCAGGCCCTAAACTTACGGTGACGACGCACCCGCTCAACCCGCGGAGAGAACCCACGATGTCGAACGACGCCCCTCGCCCCCTGCCCTACGACCTGCCGAGCAACCCGGACAAGCGCCACAGCGCCGCCCTGACCGACGGCCCCGACCGGGCCGCCGCCCGCGGCATGCTCAAGGCCATCGGCTTCGACGACAAGGCCCTGGCCCGACCGCTCATCGGGGTGGCCACGACCTGGATTGAGACGATGCCGTGCAACTACAACCAGCGCCGCCTGGCGGAGCACGTCAAGGCGGGCATCCGGGCGGCGGGCGGAACGCCGATGGAGTTCAGTACGATCTCCATCTCGGACGGGACCTCGATGGGCACCGAGGGCATGAAGGCCAGCCTCATCAGCCGTGAGGTCATCGCCGATTCGATCGAGCTGTGCGTCCGAGGCCACATGCTCGACGGCGTCGTCTGCCTGGTGGGCTGCGACAAGACGATCCCGGGCGCCGTCATGGCCCTGGGCCGCCTCGACCGGCCGGGCCTGATTCTCTACAACGGCACGATCTACCCGGGCGTGTACAAGGGCAAGCGCGACGCCACGATCGTCACCATCTTCGAGGCGATCGGCTCCTACCGCGCCGGCAAGATGTCCGCCGAGGAGTTGTACGAGATCGAGTCGGTCAGCTGCCCGGGCGCCGGGGCGTGCGGCGGCCAGTACACGGCCAACACGATGTCGATGGTCCTCGAGATCCTGGGCCTCTCGCCGGCGGGCCTCAACGGCATCCCGGCCGAGCATCCCGACAAGGACAAGGCCGCACACCGCTGCGGCGAGATCGTCATGGACCTGATCAGGCGCGACGTCCGGCCCAAGGAGTTCGTCACCCGCGCGTCGATCCAGAACGCCATCGCGTGCGTAGCCGCGACCGGCGGCTCGACCAACGCTGTCCTGCACCTGCTCGCCATCGCCCACGAGTACGGCCTGAAGCTCGAGATCGACGAGTTCGGTGAGATCGCGGACCGGACGCCGAACATCGGCGACCTGGTGCCCGGTGGGCGCTTCGCCGCGGCCGACCTCTACGAAGCCGGCGGACTCTCGCTCGTCACCCGCGAGCTGCTCAAGAAGGGCCTGATCGATGGCTCCACCCCGAACGTCGACGGCGGCACGATCGCCAGAGCGGCGGCCGCAACGGTCGAGACGGCGGGCCAGAAGGTCGTCGTGCCGATCGAGACTCCGCTCAGCCCGACAGGCGGCCTGACGATCCTCCACGGAACGCTCGCCCCGGAAGGCTGCGTCATCAAGCTGGCCGGCCACGAGCGCCGCTTCCACAAGGGCCCGGCCCGCGTCTTCGACACCGAGAACGCCTGCTACGACGCGGTCCGCAACCAGAAGATCAACAAAGAGGACGTGATCGTGATCCGCTACGAGGGCCCGGTCGGCGGACCCGGCATGCAAGAGATGCTGTCGGTCACGGCGGCGCTGTCCGGCGAGGGCATGGGCGACTACGTGGCCCTGCTCACCGACGGCCGCTTCTCCGGCGGCACCCACGGGTTGATGATCGGCCACGTGGCGCCGGAGGCTGCGCTGGGCGGCCCGATCGCGCTGGTCGAGGAAGGCGACGAGATCGTCATCGACGTCGACCGCCACGCCCTGGACCTCAACGTTCCGGCGGCCGTGCTTGCGGCGCGGCGCGCTCGCTGGACCCCGCCTGCGCCGCGCTACAAGACCGGCGTCATGGCCAAGTACGCGGCTCTGGTTTCGTCCGCCTCCCTCGGAGCGGTCACCACGGGCGAGCGCCTGGCAGAGCGGCTGGAGAGCGCGACGAAGGCGAAGTAGCGCGGCCACGAAACCAACAGCCGCACTGACACCATGTGGCCAATGGTGTCCTCGCTCGCCAAAGCGCGACACCACAGGACCTCCGAAGCGAGGGCCGAACCTCAGACTGTCCTAGCAAGCGCCGCCCGGATAGCCTCGGCGTTGGCGTCGAGTGCTTGGCGGCCGGGCTGCGGACCCGCCCACGCAGCCGCGCCGATCGTGAAACCGTCCCCCACGGTTCGCGGGAAGACGTGGAAATGGGCGTGAAGGACCTCCTGGCCCGCGGCCTCGCCGTCGGCTAGGAACAGGTTGATCCCCTCGCACGGTAGGCTCGATGACCGCAGTGCCGCAGCCATCCGCGCCGCCACCGTGAAGACATAGGCACCGAGGCCATGGTCGAGATCCGCGAGCATCACATGGTGCCGGTTGGGGATGACCAGCAGGTGGCCTGGCGTGACGGGTCTGTGATCGAGGAAGGCCATGACTCGATCGTCGCGATAGACAATGCTGGCCGGCGCCCGCCCGGCGGCGATGTCGCAGAAGATGCACTCAGCCATGCCTATCCCCTTTCGCCGCCGATTCCGCCCTCAACTGCTAACACAAAGCCCAACTCCCTCTGCCGCCCGGCCAACGATCCCGGCGAGGTGGATATCGATGCCGGACCGACCATTCTGATCCGGAACTGGCGGACTTTACCGGAGCTGGCAGTCGAGAAACGGCGCCCTCCGGCCGGATAGAGCAATTCTAGTCAACGGCGCCTGGGCGCTCCGAGATCCTCGGCTATGCTCACGCCATGCGATCCAAGGCCACGCACGGCATTCTCGGGCGGAAGGGCGACCGTGGAGGACGCTCATGACCACCGGAACCGGTCGCGGGGAGATTGAAGAGACCGAGCTGTCCGAGCTGATCGAGTTGCTGCGGGCGCTCATCCGGATAAGGAGCGTCAACCCGCCCGGCGACGAGATTCTGGCGGCGCGGTACCTCGAGCAGGTGCTGACCGACGGAGGCCTCCGGCCCACGGTCGTGGAGCCCTTCCCCGGCCGCGGTTCCATCGTCGCCCGCGTCCACGGCGACGGCACCGGCGGCGACCCGCTGCTGCTTCTCTCACACCTCGACGTCGTGCCCGCGGAGCCCGGCGGCTGGACCCACGACCCGTTCGGCGGGGACCTGGTGGACGGCTATGTCTGGGGCCGCGGCGCGATCGACATGAAGAGCATGGTGGCGATGGAGGTGCAGGTCATGCGCCGCCTCGCCCGCGCGGCCCAAGAAGCCGGCCGCAATCCAGCCGAAGACCCGATCCCCGGCCTGCGCCGCGACGTCATCTTCTGCTCCTCCGCGGACGAGGAGGCCGGCGGATGGCACGGCGCCGACTGGCTGGTCAACGAGCACCCCGACTGGCTGCGTGCCGCCGGAGCGCTGAACGAGGCGGGCGGCATCGCCACGATCTACGGCGGCGTCCGCTTCTATCCGATCCAGGTGGCGGAGAAGGGCTTCGTCGTCTACAAGATCCGTGTCAAGGGTCGCTGGGGCCACGGCTCCATCCCGACCCCGGACAACGCCGCCGTCCTGGCGGCTCAGATCGTGATGCGACTGGCGGAGCCCGGGCCGGCGCGCCTGACCGAGTCGATCGCGGTCTCGCTGGCGCGGGCAATCCCGCACCTGACGGCCCGAGCGGCCCGCGCGATCCAGGGTCTCATGGCCGGCGCAAACGGCCCGACCGCCCCCGAACCGGGCGCCATCGAGGCCACCCTCCGAGACCTGTGCGACCCGGTCCTGGCCCGCACCGTCTCGGCCATCATCCACGACACCGTTTCCGTCGGGATCGTCGCGGCCGGCGTGAAGTACAACGTCATCCCGGGCACCGCCTACATCGAGATCGACTGCCGGACCCTCCCCGGCACCGACGAGCCGGCCATGCGCGAGGAGCTGCGCCGCCGTATCGGCGAGGAGCTGTGGGCGCGGATGGACATCGAATGCGAGCAGGTTGGTCCTTCCGTTTCCGCGCCGCTCGACGGGCCGCTCTACCCGCTCCTCGAGCAAGTATTGCGCGACCACGACGCCGCGGCTGTGCCGCTGCCATTCCTCGCACCGTTCGCCACCGATGCCAAGCACCTGGCCCGCATCGGCGTCCCGACATACGGCTTCTCACCGCTGAAGACGGGCCGCGACGACGGCCTCCTGGCTCTCATGCACGGCGACGACGAGCGCGTCAGCGTCGAGGCGCTGCGCTTCGGCCTGCCGGTGCTCTGGGACGCAGTCTCCCGCTTCTGCGCCTGAACCCGGCAGCGGCCCGACCGCCCGGCCTCGAACGAGCCCAATACCGCCCGTATGGGTCGTGCCGCTATCAGTTGGCACAGCCCCAAGAGCCCGAGAACGCGGGCGGGTTGGCCCCCGATGGGCCGGGTCATGCGGCCCTATCGGCTCCCCACCCGGCTTCCGAGAATACCTATAAGGCAACAGGTAGGTCCGCCTCACGCGGTCCGCAAAGTCGGTCTTGGGTCCGTTGCCGCCGAAGCCCGGCCCGGAGCGCCCCGGCAAGAGCGCAGTGGCGTGCCCACTTCATATCCCGCAACCCCCGGCCAAACTCTGGACGGTCGTGGCTGAACGGTTTCGCTGTCACCGGACGCTCGCGCACGAGGCAGGCGCGGACGTCCGCCGCGGCGCGCGGCCGGCGCCAGGGCAACCAGGGCCAAACCGGTAGCCAAAGGGGCATTTGGATGGTCGTGGCTCAGGTCTCATCTCCCGAGGTGACGGACGCGGGCGTTCGCTTCCTCGCCGAGGTGGGCGCGAAGACCGCAGGCGTCTCGCGCCTCGAGATGTGCATCCAGTGCGGCTCCTGCGGAGGTTCCTGTCCCTCCGCGGATGCCATGGATCACACGCCGCGCGGGCTGTTCGCGCTCATTCGCGCCGGCGAGCGCGACGAGGTCCTCCACAGCAACACACCGTGGATGTGCCTCTCCTGCTACCACTGCGTGGTTCGCTGCCCGCAGGACATTCTCATCACGGATGTGATGTATGCCCTCAAGGTCATCGCCGAAGAGGAGCACACCTATCCGAACAACGTCGGCCCGGATTTCGCCGGCGTCTTCATCGGCCAGGCCAGGCGCTTCGGCCGCAGCTGGGAGATGGGCCTGACGGCGCGCCACTACCTGCGCCACTACGTCCTGCGGCTGCCGCGCATGACGCCGATGGCCCTGGGCCTCTTCCGTCACGGTCGGATCGGGATCCTGCCCCACCAGATCCACCAGAAGAAGCAGCTGCAGGCGATCCTGCGGCGCGCCGATGAGCTGGAGCGAGCCCGATGACCAGCTACCTCTACTACCCGGGCTGCTCCATGGAGGGCAGCGGCCGCGCCTATCGGGAGTCCCTCGAAGGGATCTGCGAGCCCCTCGGAATCACCTTCGAAGAGATCGACGACTGGAATTGCTGCGGCGCTACCGAGTACGTGAGCCTGAGCACGACCCCGGCGTACGCAATGATCGCCCGCAACCTGGCCATCGCCGCCGGCGAGAAGAAGGGCACCGAGCCCCTCGTGGCCGCCTGCAGCGCCTGCTACCTCAACCTGGCCAAGACGGACCACTACATGGGCCAGCAGCCCGCGCTCAACGCCCGCATCAATGACGCGCTTGGCGCCGGCGGGCTGCACTACGACCCGGGCACGATCAAGGTCCGCCACCTCCTCGAGGTGATTCTCAACGACGTCGGCCTGGACAAGGTCAAGGCCGCGGTCAAGAAGCCCCTCACCGGCCTCAAGGTCGCGCCCTACCTCGGCTGCATGGTCCCCCGCCCGGACATCGACGGTGCCTACACCAACCACGAGCAGCCGAACGATCTCGACCGCCTGCTTCGGGCCCTCGGCGCCGACGTCGTGGACTACCCGCTCAAGACCGAGTGCTGCGGCGGCCACATGACCCAGGTCGCCCCGAAGGTCGGCCTGGAGCTGATCCGGCGCCTGGTGGCGGAGGCCGAGCGGCGCGAGGCCGTGATGATGGTCACGGTCTGCCCCATGTGCCAGATCAACATCGATGCCTACCAGGGCGAGATGAACGCCATGTTCCACACCCATTACAAGATGCCGATCGTGTTCTTCACCCAGCTCATGGCTGTGGCCTTCGGCGTCGAGCCGGGGAAGGCCGGAGTCGGGCGCGAGTACACGAACGCGAAGAAGGCCCTGGTGGCGGCCCTGAAGGCGGCGCCCGAGCAGACTCTCGCGGCCGCCGGGGTCGCACCTGGCGTGCACAGGCCCAGGCCCGACAAGCGGGCTCTGCCGATGCCGCGGATGACCGACAACGAGGTTGAGGAATGACCGCCGAACACAACCACCTGCCGGCCGAGGGCGAGATCCGGATCGGCGTCTACGTCTGCCACTGCGGCAGCAACATCGCGGGCGTGGTCGACGTGGCCGAGGTCACCCGATGGGCGGCCGAGAACCTGCGCGACCAGGGCGTGGTCGTCGCTCGCGACTACAAGTTCATGTGCTCCAGCCCCGGCCAGGAGCTCGTGACCGACGACATCAAGAACCTCGGCCTCAACCGCATCGTGGTCGCCGCGTGCTCCCCGCACCTCCACGAGAACACGTTCCGCACGGCCACCGCCCGGGCCGGCCTGAACCCGTACCTGTGCGAGCTGGTCTCGATCCGCGAGCAGGACTCGTGGGTCCACACCGACAAGGCCGCCGCCACCGCCAAGGCCAAGGCCATCCTGGCCGGCGGCGTCGAGCGGGTCCGCCGCAACGAGCCGCTCTCGCCGATAAGGGTGGACATCAACCCGGCCACGCTGGTCGTGGGCGGCGGCATCGCCGGCATCAGCGCCACCCTCGAGATCGCCGACGCCGGCTTCAAGGTCTACCTCGTCGAGAAGGACCCCTCGATCGGCGGCCACATGGCCCAGTTCGACAAGACCTTCCCCACCCTCGATTGCGCGGCCTGCATCCTGACCCCCAAGATGGTCACCGCCGGCACGCATCCCAACGTCGAGCTGCTTACCTGGAGCGAGGTCGAGAAGGTCGAGGGCTACGTCGGCAACTTCACCGTCACCGTCCGCAAGAAGGCCCGGTACGTCAACGAGGACCTCTGCAACGGCTGCGGCGTGTGCCAGGAGAAGTGCCCCAAGAAGGTCCTGGACGAGGTCTTCGAGGCCGGGCTCGGCTACCGCAAGGCGATCTACACGCCCTTCGACCAGGCCGTCCCTCGCACCCCGGTCATCGACCGGGCCAACTGCACCTACTACCAGAAGGGCACCTGCAAGGCCTGCGAGAAGTTCTGCGAGACGAACGCGATCGATTTCAACCAGGAAGACACGATCCTGACCCTCGAGGTCGGCAACATCATCATCGCCACCGGCTACGACCTCTTCGACGCCCGCAAGATGCAGCAGTACGGCTACGGCCGGCTGCCGAACGTCTTCACCAGCCTCGAGTTCGAACGGCTATCCAACTCCGCCGGCCCCACCAACGGCCACATCGTCCTGCGCGACGGCGTCACCGAGCCCAAGTCCGTGGCGATCGTCCACTGCGTCGGCAGCCGCGACAAGAACCACAACAGCTACTGCTCCGCGATCTGCTGCATGCAGAGCCTCAAGTTCGCCCACCTGGTCAAGGAGCACACCGAGGCGTCGATCTACGAGTTCTACATCGACATGCGGACCGCCGGTAAGGGCTACGACGAGTTCTACCAGCGGATCATGGAAGAGGGCGGCATCTTCGTTCGAGGCAAGCCGGCCGAGATCACGGACGTGGCCCGCACTCCGGAGGAAGAAGGCAAGCTGATCCTCCAGGTGGAAGACACGCTGGTCGGCAAGCAGCGCCGCTTCCCGGTCGACATGGTCATCCTCTCGTCCGGCCTCGAGCCGCGCGCCGATGCGAAGGAGCTGGCCGTCCGGTTCGGCATCTCGTGCAGCTTCGACGGCTGGGCAATCGAGAAGCACCCCAAGCTCGATCCGGTCGCGACGATGACAGAAGGCGTGTTCGTCGCCGGCTGCGTCAGCGGCCCCAAGGACATTCCGGCTTCCGTGGCGCAGGGCGCGGCAGCGGCCGCCCGGGTCCTCGGCCGGATCCAGCAGAAGCAGATGAACCTCGAGCCGATCAAGGCTACGGTTCACCCGGAGCACTGCTCCGGCTGCCGGATCTGCAACACGATGTGCCCGTACAACGCCATCAGCTTCGACGACGTCAAGGGCGTCTCGAGCATCAACGCGGCGATGTGCCAGGGCTGCGGCACCTGTGTCGCGGCCTGCCCCGCCGGAGCGATCTCCGGGTCCGGCTTCAGCGACGAGCAGGTCCTCGCCCAGATCGAGGGGCTGCTCCGAGTCGGGGCCGACGGGGCGCCCATCAGGCGGACCGCCTACCCGGAAACCCACCGTGATGCGATCGAGGAGGCGGTGCGAGCATGAGCGCGCAGGCACCTGTCGCACCGGCCCCCGCGCAAGGGACGGCTCCGGCCGCCCCCTTCGAGCCGGTGATCATCGGCTTCACCTGCAACTGGTGCAGCTACCGGGCCGCGGACCTGGCAGGCACGGCGCGGACGAAGTACCCGCCCAACGTCCGCCTGATCAGGCTCATGTGCTCGGGCCGGCTGGATCCCACGTTCGTGCTCAAGGCCTACGCCGAGGGCGCCGACGCGGTCCTCGTCACCGGCTGCCATCCGGGCGAATGCCACTACATTGAGCAGAACTACAAGGCCCTGCGGCGCTTCCAGCTGCTGCAGCGGACGATCGAGGCGCTCGGCATCGAGCCGGCGCGCCTCCAGCTCGTCTGGGCCAGCGCCGCCGAGGGCGTCCGGCTGGCCAACGAGATCGCCCGCGTGACCGAAGAAGTTCGAGCCCTCGGACCGCTCAACTGGCCGGCCGGCGACATGGTCGACCTGGACGCCTTCAACCTGGACGCGGCCTGGGAGGCGACCGGCGGTGAAGCCGGCGGGCCGCCCGCGACGCCGGACGGAGTCGAACCGGCGCATGCGGCGGAGGTGGCCAGATGAGCCCGACCGCGAAGTCCAGCGGCGCGGCGAAGGCCGGCGCCAAGCCCAAGCTCGCCATCTTCGGCGCCGCCTCCTGCGGCGGCTGCGACATCGCGATTGTGAACATCCACGAGCACATCGTGGAAGTGGCCGCGGCCTTCGACATCGTCCTGTGGCCCACGATCATGGACGGCAAGTACGCCGACATCGAGGCCATGGACGACGGCGAGATCACCATCACTCTCGTCAGCGGCAGCATGCGGACGGACGAAACCGTCCACCTCGCCAGGCTGCTGCGCCGCAAGTCCAAGTTCATGGTGGCCTTCGGCTCGTGCGCGAGCGAGGGCTGCATCCCCGGCCTGGCGAACCTGTCGAGCCGCAAGCAGATCATCGACACGGCCTTCTCCACGACCAGCACGGACAACCCCGACGGGATCCGGCCGGTCTGGGAGTACCAGGCCCCCGAAGGCGTCCTGCACCTGCCCGAGTTCGAGCCGATGCTGCGAACCCTCGACCAGGTCGTGGAAGTCGACTACACGATCCCCGGCTGCCCGCCCGAGTCCAAGCAGATCTGGGCCGCCCTGCAGGCGGTCGTCGCCGCGCTCAACGGCACGGGCCCGCTCCCGCCCAGGGGCGCGGTCCTCGGCGCCGGCGAGTCCACCGTCTGCGACGAGTGCGCCCGCAAGCGCGACGTCAAGAAGATCGACCGCTTCGTCCGCATCCAGCAGATCGCCCAGTTCGACCCGGAGATCTGCCTCCTGGAGCAGGGCCTGCCCTGCAACGGCCCCGCCACCCGCGACGGTTGCGGTGCGCTCTGCCCGGCAGTCGGCGCGCCGTGCATCGGCTGCTACGGAGCCGCCCCGGGAGTCGTGGACTACGGAGCCCGGCTGATTTCGGCATACGCGTCCGTCGTCGAGGCACAGAAGCCCGATGACATCGACAAAGTGCTCGACGGGATCGTCGATCCCGCCGGCCAGTTCTACCGCTTCAGCCTGGCCGGTTCGCTGCTCCGCAGCTCCAAGGCGGCCTGGAACACCGACGGGGAGAAGTGAGCATGGAACGGATCACCATCGACCCCGTCACCAGGCTCGAGGGCCACGGCAAGATCGAGATCTTCCTCGATCCGGACGGTGAGGTCGCCAACGCGTACTTCCAGATCCCGGAGCTGCGTGGCTTCGAGCGATTCTGCGTCGGCCGCCCCGTGGAGGAGATGCCGACGCTGACCAACCGCATCTGCGGCGTCTGCCCGGAAGCGCACCACATGGCCGCGGCCAAGGCCGGCGACGCGGTCTACCACGTCGATCCGCCGCGGACCGCCAAGCTCCTTCGCGAGCTGCTCTACAGCGCCTTCTACGTGACCGATCACACCACCCACTTCTACGCCCTGGGCGGCCCCGACTTCGTGGTCGGACCGGACGCCCCCGCGGCCGAGCGCAACATCCTGGGCGTCCTGGCCAAGGTCGGCATGGAAGTCGGCGGCAAGGTCATCCAGGCCCGCAAGCAGGGCCACAACGTCGTCGAGATGATCGGCGGCCGCAAGATCCATCCGGCGACCGCGGTGCCCGGCGGCATGACCCAGGGCATCACCGAGGAGCAGCGCGCCGAGATCGAGAAGATCGGCCGCTGGTCGATCGAGTTCGCCCAGTTCAGCCTGGGCATCTTCGACCAGATCGTCCTGGGCAACGACGCCTACAAGGAGATGGTCCTCTCCGACGGGTACACGCATCGGACCTACTACATGGGCCTGGTGGATCCGAACAAGAAGGTCAACTTCTACGACGGCCAGGTCAGCATCATGTCGCCCGACGGCGAGCGCGTGGGCACCTATGCCCCGGCCGAGTACCGCGACTGGATCGCCGAGCACGTCGAGCCCTGGACGTACCTCAAGTTCCCTTATCTGAAGAAGGTCGGCTGGAAGGGCTTCGTCGACGGCGCCGACTCGGGCGTCTACTGCGCCACGCCGCTGTCGCGGCTCAACACCGCAGAGGGCATGGCAACGCCGCTGGCCCAGGCCGCTTACGAGCGCTTCTACGACACCCTGGCTCCGAAGCCGGAGCCGGGCGGCAAGCGCCTGATCCATCACCGCCTGGCCACGCACTGGGCTCGCCTGGTCGAGCTCCTCTACGCAGCCGAGCGCATGGTCGAGCTGGCGACCGATCCCGAGATCACCTCGCCGAACGTTCGCATCGTTCCGACCGAGAAGCCAACCGAGGGCGTCGGCACGGTCGAGGCGCCGCGAGGCACCCTCACTCACCACTACGTCACCGACGAGCGCGGCGTCCTGACGTCCGTGAACCTGCTCGTCGGGACCACGAACAACTACGCTCCGATGGCGATGTCGGTCAAGAAGGCCGCCGAAAGCCTGATCCACAAGGGCGTCGTCGTTCACCAGGGTCTGCTGAACCGCGTCGAGATGGCCTTCCGGCTGTACGACCCGTGCTTCGGCTGCGCCACTCACTCACTGCCCGGGGAGATGCCCCTGCAGGTCGCCATCCGAAACGCGGACGGCGAGGTGATCGAGGTCCTTTCCCAGAACTGCTAGATCGGGATATCTGAATGGCCGATCACGTCTCCGGCGACCGGCAGGCCCGAACGATCGTCGTCGGGCTGGGTAACCCGCTGCTCGGCGACGATGGCGTGGGCTGGCGCGTCGCCGACGAGGTCGAGGGTCTGCTGCGCGCGGCTCGGGACGCAGGCCGCCCGATCCCCGATGTGGAGATCGAGCGGCTGGGCGTCGGCGGCCTGCGCCTTATGGAATGCCTGACCGGCTACGAGGCGGCCATCCTCGTGGACGCCGCCGAGTTCCCCGACCGCCCCATCGGTGAGGTTCGGTCCTGCTGCTTCGACGAGCTGGCCGAGTTCGCGGCCGGCCACCTCGACTCGGCCCACGACGCCTCCCTTCGCACGGCGCTGACACTGGGCAGGCGCCTCGGGGCGAGCCTGCCCGGGAGCATTCACGCGGTCACCGTCCAGGCCCGGCGAACCGACGAGTTCAGCGAGGAGTTGAGCCCCGCGGTCGCCGCGGCAATCCCGGTAGCGGCCGAGGCCGTTGTCGAGCTGGTCGCTGCAGGAGCTCGGTAGCCATGCATCAGGCCATGCTCGCCCAGGCGGTTCTGGACAGGGTCGTCGAGCGCGCCGCTGCCCTGCAGGTGACTCGGGTCGCCGCCGTCCACGTGCTGCTCGGCGAGGACGACGAGCACACCGAGGACGCGCTGCGGTACGCCTGGAGCGAGGTGTCGGTCGGTTCGTGCGCCGAGGGCGCCGAGCTCGTCATCCAAAGGATCCCCGGCGAGGGCGTGCGGCTGGCGGCCATGGACGTCGAGCGCGCCGGGCCGCGCCGGGCCGAAGACCCGGCGCACGGGGAGGTGGCAATCGGCTAGCCTAGTCTTCGCCGGCACGGCGCCGGCTTCGTCCACGAGCAACGGGCGACAGATCGGGGACCTGCCGACCGGGGTGCACCTCCTACCGCCTGACAGGATCGTCGGGAGGGAGACATGAGCCAACAATTCGTCGTTCAGCTGCCCAATCGGCCGGGCGAACTGGCCCATCTGGCCAAGGCCCTGTGCGCACGGGGCGTCAACATCGTCCAGGTCCACCAGAGCACCGCCGGCGACCTCACCTGCGCTGAGATCTACACGGACTGCTGCGACGACGACACGAGGGAAGTGCTCCACAGCATGGGCTACCCCTTCGTGGCCGGGTCGAGCCTGGTCATCCAGATCGAAGACACGCCCTGCGCCCTCGGCGAGGTCAGCGACCGGCTCTCGCACGCCGGGGTCAACATCGAGGGTTGCTGCGTCCTGAGTCGGGCCAACGGCTTGGCCACGTGGGCGCTTTCCGTGGACCGGGAGGAAGTGGCCCGCCAGATCCTGGGGATGCCCGCGGCCGTCGGGCGCTAGAGTCGGGCCCGCGGGACCACAGGGGGCGGTAGGGCTCAGCCGGCGGTCGGCACGCCGATCCAGAAGCGAGTGCCGCCGTCGCATGCGAGAAGGCCGCTCGGTCCCAGGGCCAGTTGCAGGTACTCATCCCACCACGGCAGATCGCCGGTCTGTTTGAGCGTGACCAGGGCAAGCTTGTCGCTGAAGACGGACAGCGTGGACCCGTCTTGAATCATGCCGCGGTCCCAGCCGGCGATCAGATCGCCCCGAAATTCCCCAATACTGGCCCCCGAGTAGACGGGATTACCCTTCAAACGCGTCCACGTCTTGCCGTCCGTCGAGGCCCATTCGACGGTCGAACCCGCGATGGTCTGCGCGGCCACGACGGTGTGGTCGTCGATCCGAATCGCCCTCATGTCGACGGGGTTGTACGTCGGATTTGCCCCGCTCAAGGCGTCGCGAGTCCACGTCGTGCCGTCAGGCGACCACCAGAGCGCGCCCTGGTACTGACATAACTCCTCGTTGAGGG
>PLOC01000090.1 GCA_003141955.1 Chloroflexota bacterium | reverse complement strand
TGATCCTGCGCACCGTCGGCCGCACGACCTTGAAGCTGGAGCTGGCTGCGCCAGCCAGGCGCTGTCCTGTGGCCGAGCGAGCCGTCGTGGCGACGTGCATTGTGACGGTCGAATTGAGGGGCAGGCTGCCGTTCGGGTCGAGGACGAGGACGGTGTCGTTCTCGGCCCAGCTGATCGAGCCGCGAACGCGCTTGCCGTTGACCACGATCGAGAACGCTGCGGCGGTCGAGGTCCGGTTCATCGGCACGGTGAAGCGGACCGAGACGACCTGGTTGGGGTCGGCCGTCGAACCGCCGTTCGCCGGCCGGAAGCGGACGACCTGGGGCGCGGCCAGGGTCTGGACCTGGAGAGGAGTCACCGGCAGGAGGGCCACGCCGGCGGTGTCGGTGGCGTTGGAGCTATCGAAGCTGACGGTGTAGGTGGTGCCGCCCGCGAGGATGTCGTCGGGGGTGAAGGTGAAGACCTGGGAGGAGACGTCGGTCGGGTCGTCGCCGGTGATCGTGCCGGTCACCACCGGGCTGATGGAGAGGCGAGCCTGGACGGTGGCGAGCTTGACCGGACTGGAGAAGGTGATCTGGAAGGCCGACGTGGGCGCGACCATGCCACCGCTCACGACGGTCGCGGTGATCTGGCCCGAGGTCAGGGCGCCGGTGGTGAACCCGGCGGTCACGAGCGAGCCCAGCTGCATGCCCGACTGGTCCATGGCCGAGCCCGAGACGCTGACGACGTAGCTGGTGAAGGGCGCCCAGTAGGTGGCCGGGGTGATCGAGAGCGTCTCGCCCGCAGCATCCCAGGCCAGGCGCACGGGGGCGGCCGGCTTGATGGTCAGCGCGTCGGCGACGCTGCCCTGGTTCATCGGCTCGGTGAACGCCAGGACATAGGGCTCATCGACGCTCACCTTGGTCGTGGCATCGAGAGCCACGGTGGGCGCGGCCGGCAGGTAGGGCGTGGGAGCCTTGGCATCGATGGTCTTGGTCGGCAGGCCGACCAACAGGGCACTCACCACGAGCACGACGGTCAAGCAGGCGATAGCCAGCTGCGTGAAGAGCGAACGGCGGCTGACGTAGCTGGACAGGTAGCCAAAGCCCGCAAGGGGTACCCCGAGAACTGCCGCAGCGAGTTGTCGCATGTGTCAGTCTCCCGTGACAGAGGGGACGCGCAAGGGGCGTCGCGTTGGCAACCCCGGGTCCGCAGGTTACACCCANNGGCGGCAACGCGGCAGCGGGCCGGGTGCCGTCGCTCCGGCTTCGGGCCTCCAACCGATGGCCCTTCGCACCGAGCACCGGTGCGGCGCACGGTTCTGCGAAGCCGCGGGCCTATGTGTGGCTCATCCGCCGTATTCCGGGCCAGCGTGCGAGGGCTCCCGCCGGCATGTAGCGCCCGTAGGAGCCAACCACGAGACCACGCAATTCAAGGAGGGTCAACGCACTCAGGATCGCTGCGCCCGAGAGTCCTGAGCGAACCGCGAGATCGTCGGCCGTGGCTGGGCCGCCAGTCAGAAGCTCGGCCACGGAGCGCTCCACCGGCGCGAGCGCCGCGAGCACGGCCTCAACTCCCGCGCCGGGAACCGCGGGCCCCGGGCGCCCTGGACGCATCTTTGCCGCGCCCGCGACTCTCCTCCCCGACCAATCCTCGGCGCCTCCGCCTGGCACGCCTTCCTGCGGATCGTTGTGGCCGGCGGCCGTGCCACCGGGCTGCTCGCCCTCGGCGACCAGGCCGAGGTCCTCCAGCAGCTCAGGGATGCCGCACACGACGCGCGTCTGGCCGGGGAAGCTGCGCAGGAAAGCGTGGCAGCCTTCGCTCGTCGGTGCGTCCAGAGGGCCGGGCACCAGAAAGCACTCCCGACCCTGCTCGAGCGCCCAGCCAGCCGTGATCAACGCCCCGCTGTGGCGCCCTGCCTCTACGACGACAGTCGCGTCCGAGAGCCCGCTCACCAGACGATTTCGCCTCGGGAAAGTGCCGCGAGTAGCCGGTGTCTCCGGCGGAAGCTCAGCCACGACCGCCCCGCCGGCGGCTACGATCGCCTCCGCAAGCCGCTCATGGGCCTTGGGGAAGAGCCGCGCGTGGCCACCGCCGAGAACCGCGACCGTAGGCAACCGTTCGGCTACGACAGCGGCGTGGGCGGCCCCGTCGATCCCCACGGCCAGGCCGGACACCACGACCGCCCCGGCACGCGCGAGTCCGGACCCGATCCAGGCCGCAATCAGGCGCCCCTTGTCCGTCGGCCGACGAGTGCCAACGACGGCGACGGACGCCGGCGCCGTCAGCGCCGCCAGGGAGCCGCGGACGAAGAGAAGTGGCGGCGGCATGTCGACGCGGCGCAGTCGCTCGGGATACTCCGGGTCGTCGAGCGTTACCACCGTCAGGTCCAGGGCACGCACGACTGCCAGCGAGTGATCGGCCTCGGCGACCTGCTGCCGAATCCTGTTCGCCAGGTCCACCCCGATCGTTCGGCAGGCGCTGGTTTCGCAGGCGTCCGACCAGTCGGGTCGGTCCCCCGCGGCGTCAACGGCCCGATCGGTGAGCGTCAGGACACCGGCCTCCATTTGGCTTCGGCTCGCGCCGCTCCGGTCGGCCATGGCCTCCTGCAGGCGAGCTGCGCCATTCGGTCCGGCCGCCGCGGCCAGCGTCGCTCGGGCCGACCCGAACGCTGCCAGTAGCCCCGCGAAGGTGACCGGACCCAGCCCCGGCACCGCGAGAAGGACGACCCAAGCGTCACGCTCCTCGGCAACGGCGCGGGCCAGCCGGCCACCGGTCGTCAGGTTGGTGGGCGGCGCCGCCGACTGCGCGCCCGATGCCGACCCTTCTCCCGATGCCGACTCGGCCACGCGCAGGCTGCCCGGGGCCTGCCACGCGGCCGGTACTGGACCGGCGCTCTGGACACCCAGCATCGCTCAGCCCGCCGCCTCATACCCGCTCCGCTGCCCGGAAGGCGAACGGAAGCGAGCGGCTTCGTCCAGGTGATGGCATTCGACGCGGTTCGAGGTGGCGAGATCCGCGCTCGTGCGGGCGACCCGCAGCAACCGCTCGGTCCCGCGCGCCGACCAGCCTTCGAGGTCCGCGAGCCGAATTGCATGTGCCTGGGCCGGCCCGGCCAGGTCGCACGCCGCCCGGAGCGCCCGGCCGCCCAGTCGCGCATTGAGGCAGCCCTGCCGCTCGACCTGGCGCCGCCGCGCCCGGGCCACTCGCTCGGCCACAGGCGCCGAGCCTTCGGGACTGGCCTGCGTGACGTACTCCTCCGGCCGAACACGCGGCATGTGGACCCACAGGTCGATTCTGTCGCGCAGCGGGCCCGACACCCGGCCGGCGTATCGATCGACGACTGCGGGCTGGCAGCGGCACCGCCCGTCGCCCTCGCCGACGTGGCCGCACGGGCACGGGTTCATGGCCGCCACGAGCTGAAACCGCGACGGGAAGACCGCCGCCCGACCCACGCGCGCAATTGCTATCTGGCCATCCTCGAGCGGCTGGCGGAGTGCCTCTAGGGCTCCCCGGTCGAACTCCGGCAGCTCGTCCAGAAACAGAATCCCATCGTGCGCCAAAGTCACCTCGCCCGGTGAGAGATGAGGGCCGCCGCCGACCATGGCCGCATAGGAGATGGTGTGGTGAGGCGAGCGAAACGGTCGCCGCCTGATCAGGCCCCTTATCGGCGACGTACCGGCGACCGAGGCGATGATCGTCGCCACCTTCGACTCCTCATCGTCGAGGGACGGCAGCAGTCCGGGGATCGTCCTGGCGAGAAGCGTCTTGCCCGATCCGGGCGGGCCGATCATGAGCAGGCAGTGGCCGCCAGCGAGGGTGATTTCCAGCGCTCGCCGGGCCTCCAGCTGACCTCGGACCTCGGCCAGATCCGGCCCGCCGGCCCCGTCCGCGGCAGCCTGGCATGCCGCCGCGTCGTGCGCCAGCCCACCGTCGGCCTCGAGGCCCAGCGAGTCCGCCAGCTCCACGCGTGGCGGCATCGCCCGCGTGCGACCGCACCGATTCGCGCGCACGAGCATCGCCGCCTCCGCCAGACTCGCTGCCGGCATGACCTCGATCCCGTCTGCCAGCGAAGCCTCGGCCGCGCCGTCCGCCGGCACGATCACGCGCCGCACCCGCCGCCGCGCCAGGGCGGCGACCATGGGCAGCAGACCCGGCACCGGGCGCAAGTCGCCGCCCAGCGATAGCTCGCCCAGCACGGCCCAGCGGCCGGTCGCCTTCACCTGCTCCGAGCCGACCATGATCCCGAGCCCGATCGCCAGATCAAGGGAGGCACCTCCTTTTCGAAGGTCGGCCGGGGCAAGGTTCACGGTGATGCGCCGTGGTGGGTACTCGTAGCCGCTGTTTCTAATGGCCCCCCGAACCCGCTCCCGAGCCTCCTGCAACGCCGTGTCCGCCAACCCGACGATCGTGAAGCCCGGCAGCCCCGGAGCGACATCGACCTCGACCCGGACGATGCGGCCGTCGAGGCCGTGGAGAGTGGCGGAAAGCAACGACGCGAGCACGCCGCCGAAGTTACGCCGACTGGCTCAACTCCGGCTTATCAGGGCCTTCACAGATCGCGCGCCGGACCCGTGCCGCCTCCAACGGTGCCCTTCCCCCGCCGCGGCCATGCGCAGAATGCGCCCGCCACGCGCGGGCCAGACCTAGCGGGCGACCTTGACGCTCGGACGATCGGACAGATCCTTGTCCATCGCCCTCACGAACTCGAGCATGTTCCGTCCGAGCACCGAGTCGGACTTGGTGTACATGAATGGAGCGCCGCTGTTCAAAGCGCCGATGGCCGCGCGGTACTCGTTGACGATCTGATAGTCGATGCGGCGCTTGAGGGCGCTCTCTGCGTTCTTCACGTTGATGCCCGTGAACGCGTTCGACCGGTTGAGAATCAGCTTCACCTTCTCGTCGGAGTAACCGAGGTGGCCGATCGTCTCGAGCACGAGGCGGACGTTCTTCAAGCACGGAAGGTCGGCCGTCATGACGACGAAGATCGTCTGGACGGCGTCCATGATCCGCAAGTTCACTTCGTCGAGCCGCTTGTCCACGTCGAGAACGACGTAGTCGAACTCGTTCGCCATCATGTTGATGATCTCGGGCAGATGGTCCGAGGTGACGAGCTCGGCAGTTTCGGGCGAGGGCGGCGCGAGCAGCAAGTCGACGCCCGACTCGTGCTTGATCAGGACCTGGCGGATCAGTTCCAGATCGAATCCCGGTGAGGTCGCAAGATCCACGACGCTCATCTTGTCCAGCCCGAGGTCCATGAATACCCGATGGTCGCCGAACTGCAGATTGGCGTCGATCAGGCAGACCTTCTTGCCCATTTCCTTGTGTAGGGCAATGGCCGTGTTGATCGCGATCGTGGTCGTGCCGACGCCACCTTTCGCGCCGTAGAAGAGAATCACGCGGGCCGGCTCGCGGCGCCTGGAAGTCGCCGCCGCAGTGGCGCGATGCGGGGGGATCGGCGCCGAATCGGCCGGCGCGTATCGAGCCAGGAGGCTGCGCATCCGGGCCATCAGCTCGGCCGGATGGAAGGGCTTGATCAGGTAGTCGTCGGCGCCGGATCGAAGAGCCTTGCCACGGTGCTCGGCCTCGTTCTCCGCGAGCAGCAGAATGACCGGCGTGTGAGTGGAGGGACCGTCCTCCATTCGAAGCCGGCTGACGATGGTGAACCCGTCAACGCCCGGAAGGTTCGCCGCGATCAGGACGAGCGCAGGCCGGTCCGTGCGCGCGGCTCGCAAGGCCTCGGCGCCATCGCCGAGAGCGATCGCCTGATATCCGGCTTGGGTGAGAGCATTGCCGAGAGCCCGCTGGACGGTCGGGTCGGCATCGACTACTAGGATCCTGACGGCCATCGACTCACCTGGTTGTAACGGACGCACTCGCGCATTCGGTACCGTGGCGGACAGCCGCCCCCAAAGACCGGGACGCTCGCAGGACGGGCTGATTATAGGCGGCCTCCCGGGCCGCTGGCATAGTCCCCAACGGAACCACGCCGAATCGGCCGGGGGGCGCCCGATTCAACCGATGTTCGCCCCGCCTGGCGGCTCGAAGCTCGCGCCCGAGCCGCCCGGTCAGGGCTCGCGCTGGCCGTGCTAGCCGCGCTTCGCGGCCGATCCAGCCTCTCCGGCCTGCATGCCAGTCTGCACCATCGCCCCGAGGGGGCCGAGGAGCTGCGTGAATTCGAGGGGAATGACGAACTTGGTCGCGGGCCCGCTGCCGAGTGTCTTGAGGGCATCGAGGTACTGCAACGTCATCGTCTTCTGGTCGATGTTCTTGGCGGCGCCGAAGATCGTGTTCAGCGCTTCGCTGAAGCCCTGGGCGCGCAGGATGGCCGCCTGTCGGTCGCCCTCGGCCCGCAGGATCGCCGACTGCTTGTCGCCCTCGGCCACGTTGATTGTGGCCTGGCGTGTGCCTTCCGACTCGGTGATGACCGCGCGACGAGTTCGCTCCGCGGAGAGCTGCCGGTTCATCGCCTCCTGCACGGCCGGTGGCGGCAGGATCTCGCGGATCTCGACGGTCGTCACCTTGCCGCCCCAGCGCTCGGTGACCTCGTCGAGCTTGAGCCGCAGCGTCTCGTTGATCTTCTCCCGCTGCGAGAGGACGTCGTCGAGCGGAATGTCGCCGATGACCGAGCGAAGCGAGGTGGCGGCGACGCCTTGCAGGGCGCCGGCGAAGTTAGCGACGTTGATCTGGCTCATCATCGGGTCCACGATCTTCCAGTAGATCAGGAAGTCGACGCCCAGCGGCGCGTTGTCCTTGGTAATGGCGGTCTGGCGCGGAACCTCGATGAACTGCTCGCGAAGGTCGACCTGGACGCCACGGTCGACGACGGGGATCAAGAATCTCAGGCCCGGCTTGCGGACGAGGCTCTCGTTGACCTGGCCCCACCGGTAAACGACCAGCTGCGCCCATTGGGGCACGATCCGGATCGAGATCGCGGCCAGGATGATCAGCAGGGCAGCCACCACGATCACAACGATCAACAACACCGATGTCCCGGTCGTATCCATCCGCAATACCTCCACAAGCATTGATGCCCAAATGGGCGGTTCTAGCGGGCGACCACCCTGTCACCCAGTGACGTTCTCCGCGGCGACCCGATCTCTCCGAGCTCTACTCCGACGACCCTGCCTCACCACTCGGCGACCAGCAGAAGCGGCGTTCCTACTCGACCGTCTCGACGATCAGGACCAGGCCCTCCTTCCGGACGACCTTGACTCGAGTCCCCCTGGGGGCGCTGCCGCTGCCGGCCAGCCTGGCCGACCAGGCTTCGCGTGCAACGTACACCGTTCCGAGCGGAGCCAGATCCTTCTCCACCACGCCGGTCATTCCTGTCACATTCACCGTGCCCACCAGGCCGGATCCAACTGGCAGCGCCTGGTATCTCATCCGCAGCAGCGTCCGAACGAGGATCAGGCCGTAAGCGGCGGCCGCGGCGGCCATCGTGACTATGATCGGCCACGCGACCGTGGCAGCAGGCAGATATGGCCCGGGCGACCCGTAGAAAGCGACCGCGCCCACGACGAAGCTGACGAGGCCGCCCAGCGTCAGGATCCCATGGCTGGGCAGGTTCGGCTCGAGCACGATCATCGCTATACCCAGGATCACCAGGACTACGCCCAGCACGTTCAGAGGCAGGCTGCCCGACCCGTAGAAGGAGAGGACCAGCGAGAAGGCGCCGATCAGGCCCATCACGAGCGTCGGGTGGAAGAACTCAACCACCACGCAAAGGACCCCCATGACGAGCAGGATGAATGCGATGTTGGGGTCGTCCAGGCCGTGGAGAACCGACTGGATCAAGTCCTCGCCGAGTGTGACCGTCGTCGCGCCCTTCGTGTGCACGACAACTTGTACGCCGTTGACGGTGACGGTCTGCCCGTCGGCCTCGTTCAGCACGTCACCGAGGCTCGCCGCGATGCCGTTGATACCCTGGGCTGCCAGAGCCTCCTGGTCCGTGTACGACTGGGCATTGGTGACGGTCGTCGCGGCCCAGTCCACAGCCTGCGGGTGGCGCAGCTCAGCAATGCTTCGGATAGTGGCGACCGCGTCGTTGAGAACCTTGTCGGCTTCGGTCTGGCCGTATGTCGCGGCGATGTCTCCGCCTCCAGCCGCTACCGGTGAAGCCGCCCCGATATTCGTGCCCGGTGCCATATAGGCAAGATTGGCGGAGAGTGTGATGAAAGTGCCCGCGCTCGCCGCCTTTGCGCCCGAGGGTCCGACCCAAACGATCGTCGGGATCGTGGCGCCTTCGAGGCACTCGTAGATGCTCTGCATCGAGCTCTCGCTGCCGCCCAGCGTATCCAGCTGGAGTATCACTGCCGCCGCGCCGTCCACCTCGGCCTGGTGCACTCCCCCGGTGACGTAGCTCGCCAGGACGTCGTCGATGGTGCCGCTGGTCGGCAGGACGACGACCTCGGGTGCGTCGGCCGCACCTGCCGCCGGCGATGGCCGCGGCGAGGGAACGGGCGCAACCATGGCGGCGTCAGGGCCACCTGTCCGCGTTTCCCCGACAACGAGCAGCAGCCCGAACGCCACCGCCAGCGTGGCCGCGATGCGCACGGCCCCGTAGACAGCCCGACCGGCGCGCCCCCACACCGAGTCGATCGCGGGAAGCATGCGCAGGAGGCTGCGCCGCGGCGTCTCGGACTGGACGGCCCACGGGAGGGCGGCCGTCTCGGCGGGGAGTGGCGGCGTCCTGGTACTCGCTGCGAACTTCCGCAGCCGCTCTTCGATTTCGAAGTCCGAATCGCTCATTTGGTGCCCCCTGTCGCCGGTTCGATTCGCCGGCGCAGTGTCTGCAGGGCAGCGTGGTGTCGTGATTTGACGGTGCCGATCGGAATGCCCAACCGATCGGCTATCTCGGCCAGCGGGAGGTCGGCCCAGTAACGCAGCACGACGACCATCCGAAGCTCAGTGCTGAGGCTGGAAAGTGCCCGGCCTATTACGTCACGAGCGAGAGCGGCGCGGAATGGATCGGCGCCCTCGAGATCGACCTCATCCACGTCCAGGGTGCGCTGTCGAGCCCGCTTGCGGAGCCTAGTGCGACAAACGTTGACGAGGATCTGGCTGAACCATGAATGGAACTTGTCCCGTTCCCGCAGATTGGACAGGCCGCGCCATGCCCGAACGCAGGCCTCCTGAACGGCATCCTGAGCTTCGGCCGCATCGGCGAGAAGATAGCCAGCCAGTCGGTAGGCGCCGTTCAACTCGTCTGAGAGAGCCTCGGCGAATTGCGTGTCGATCGCCCGGCTGCGAGCGCCTGTCGCGTCCATGGGGGCCCGAACGCCGTCGGGGTGCAGATAAGCTTCCTTGACGAACATGCCACGCTCTCTGGGCGGACCGACGTGGTCGCTCATGCGTGAGACTCCGGAGGCGCGGAGTAGGTTCGGTCGCCCAGGGCGTCGAGTACTAGCTGACTCCACGTTTCCATGCGATCGTAGACCGTCCGAACCACCTCGATCGGCTCGAACGCCCCAGTCAGCTTGTCCGTCTCGCGAACCGCCACCGGTCTGCCGGCCGCGTCGGCCAGGTAGACGACGCCGAGGTGATGCCGGCCGACTTCCACCTCGTCGTCGTTGAGCAGCCCGAGGAATTCGAACTCGGGGACGAAGTCGGCCACCAGCTCCTCGCCCCACTCCCGTTGCAGGCAGAGCAGCAACGAATCGTCGCCGGGATTCATGTGCCCGCCCACTCCGATCGAATAGTGGTCGTGGAGCCGGGCATCACCGCCGGCCCGGGTCCGCTGCATCAGGAAGATGCGATCGGCATCGCGCAGAACCAGGTACGGGATGAGCTGCTTGACGGTGGTATCGGCTTCGGCCTCCGGCCTCGAGTAGAACGCGCCTCGATCCAGGCGCGCCAGGATCTCGCCGACCTTCGCGGTTCGCACGCCGCGCCAGGTCGAACCGCCCATGAGCACCTCACGCGGCACGGCATATACAAGCTCGGGCCCCCCACTCATCTGTGCTGGGAGTCCTCCAGGCGGTTCTTCGCCGAGACGAAGCGCAAGCGCAGCGCCTCGGGATCGGGGCCGCCCTTGCGCTCCAATTCCGCCAGCCATTGGTCGATGGCCGCCCGCACTTCGCGCAACCGAGCCGCGATGGCGGCCGAATTCGTCGCCGCGATGCCGGCGCCTATCGCCGGCTCACCTCGAGCGAGGCGCGTCATGCCGGCCCAGCCGGTGGCGGCCAGAGCTTCGGCCGCCTGCCAATCCACGCGCTCGGTGTCACCGGGGCCGCCCGCGATGGCCTCGACGAGAGCCGCCGAAACGACCAGGGGCATGTGGCTGATGGCCGCGACGGCGTTGTCGTGAGCGGCCGCGAGCATCGGAATCTGAACGGCTCCGCACGCCTCGATCAACTCGCCGACCCTTTCCCCGTCGAGAAGGCGCGCGAAGGCGCCCGGCACGGTAACCCACGGCCGTCCGACGAAGAGATCCGGCAGCGCGGCGGCGTAGCCGCTGACCTCGCGACCGGCCATCGGGTGCCCGCCGACGAAGGGCAGGCGCACGGCATCGGCTCGGGCCACGATCCGGGCCTTCGAGCTGGCCGCGTCCGTGACGGTCGCGTCCTCCGGCAGCGACCTGCGCAGCGTACCGCCGATCTCGTCGATCAAGTCCAGGCACGTCAGCGGCGGGGCCGCCAGCACCACGAGGTCCGAGCCGCGCACGGCCTCTTCGAGCGTCGCGGCACTCGAGTCGAGGACGCCGTCCCCGACGGCCGCATTTACCGGCCCCGGCGTGCGGCTCCAGGCCGTGACGTACCACTCCCCCGCCCCGCCACGGCTGCGCAGGGCACGGGCGATGGACCCACCGATCAAGCCGAAGCCGACGATCGATACTCTCACGCCGCCATTATGGGGCGACGCGTGGGAACTCGAATCCATCGATCGCCGCCTGCGCATCACGGCGATCTGCGGCGCGGGGCAGGTGGATCCGAGTGCTTCACGGTGCCCGCCCGGGGTACTCCGACGGGCCCCACCGTGCCACACCCGGATGAATGAGTGCGCGGCCGCTGAAAGTCCGACTAGAATGCAGGAGGCGTTGGGGCCGGTATCTGCTCAACTCTCCCGTCGGCGCCGCCACTCAAGAAGGGTCACCAGCAATGCTCGAATCGTATGGCGAGACCAGACCGATCCGGGTCCTCCTTGTCGACGACCATCAACTCCTGACTGGCGCCCTGTCGCAGATGCTCAGCCGCGAGCCGGACATCATCGTGGCCGGTGTCGCCGGCAGCGTGGCCGAGGCCAAGGCCATGGCCCGCGAGCGCCTGGACGTCGTTCTGATGGACTATCGCCTCCCGGACGGGACCGGGGCTGAGGCCACCCGGGCGATCAAGGCCCGCTGGCCCGCCGCTCGCGTCGTCATGCTCACCGCCCTCACGGACGACGAGACGGTGCTCGAGTCGATCCAGGCCGGGGCGGACGGCTATCTCACCAAGGACCGGGCGATCGACGAGGTGGTCAACGCGGTCCGGGCCGCCTACGCGGGCGAGACGCTTCTGCCCCGCTCGGTGATCGTCGGCATCGCCCAGCGCGTCGCCGCAGCCAGAGAGCGCGGCACCGAGCGCCGCCAGATCGAACCCCTGACCCCGCGCGAGCTCGAAGTGCTCAAGGCCCTGACCGAGGGACTGGCTACGCCGGAGATCTGCGAGCGTCTCTACATCGCCCCCAACACGCTGCGCACGCACGTCCAGAACATCATGGGCAAGCTGCGAGTGCATTCCAAGCTGGAGGCTGTGGCCTTTGCGCTCCGCAACAGGCTCGTGGAGCCGCCCAAGTCGGACGACAGCCTCTTCTAGGAGCCTGCGTCACTAATC
>PLOC01000071.1 GCA_003141955.1 Chloroflexota bacterium | reverse complement strand
GCGCGGCATCGGCCAGCGATTCGGGCAGCTGGCGGCCCTGGAGGACGTGGACCTGGACGTCAGGCCGGGCGAGGTCGTGGGCCTCATCGGGGCCAACGGGGCGGGCAAGACCACCCTGATCCGTATCGCCCTCGGCGTCCTGCGGCCGACTTCCGGCGAGGCGTCGCTCTTTGGCGAGGCTCCGAGCCGCGAGATGCGCCGCCGCGTCGGGTACATGCCCCAGGGCCTGGGACTGTATGACGATCTGACGGTCGGGGAGAATCTCTCGTTCGTGGCGCGGTCCTTCGGCGTGGCCGATGCGCCGGCGACGGACGCGGAGGTGACTTCATCCCGCGACCGCCTCGTCGGGGAGCTGCCGCTCGGCCTGCGCCGCCGCATCGCCTTCGCTGCGACCCTGTCACATCGCCCGGAGCTGCTCATCCTGGACGAGCCCACTTCTGGCGTCGGGGCGTTGGGGCGGGCACGGCTCTGGGAGTTGATCCGGTCCGCCGCCGAGGCCGGATCGGGCGTGCTCGTGACCACGCACTACATGAGCGAGGCGAGTCAGTGCGACCGCCTCGTGGTGCTGATGGCGGGGCGCGTGGCGGCGAGCGGCACGGCCGCGGAGATCGCCGACGACCTGGTCGCTCAGGAGGTGTTCGCCGAGCCGTGGGATCGGCCGTTCCGCGCTCTCAAGGACGCGGGTTTGCCCGTGGCCCTGGCCGGGCGCCGCATCCGCATTCCGGGCGCCGATCCGGCCACCGTCCGCGCCGCGCTGGCGGCGGCCGGAGTCAAGGCGGAGCTGCGCCCCTCACCGGCGACATTCGAGGAAGCCTTCGTCCTGCTCGCCCGCGGCGACGAGGCCTTCCGCTGATGGCCCGGACTGGCCGCCGACCGAAGCGACCGCCGGACGAGGATTCGGCCGCATCGCCGGACACCCGCCTGGCGATCCTCGCTGCCGCTCGGGCCCGCTTCGCCCAGAGCGGCTACGACGGCGCCTCGACACGGGCGATCGCCACCGCCGCAGGCGTGGACGCGGCCCTGATCCACCACTACTTCGGCAGCAAGCAGCGCCTCTTCGTCGCCGCAATGGAGCTCCCCTTCGACTCGGACGCGGTGCGGAGAGCGGTGATCGCCGGCCCCCGAGATACCCTCGGCGAGCGGATCGTCCGCTTCTTCCTGGAGCTGTGGGAGGAGCCGGTCAGGCGCCAGGTACTGCTGGGCATGGTTCGCTCGGCGATGACGGATCCGGAGGCCGCGGCGATGGTCCGGCGAGTCGTGGTCGAAGGCGCGATCCTGCCACTGGTGGTCGAAACGGGCGTCACGCTCCCGGCGGTGCGGGCCACTCTCGTGGGCAGCCAGCTGATGGGCCTGGCCCTCATGCGCTACATCCTCTGCGTCGAGCCCCTGGCCGGCGCCCCGATCGAGACGGTCGTCGCCGCCGTGGGGCCCACGGTCCAGCGCTACGTGATGGACCCTCTGGAAGCGGTTACGGCGCGAAGTAGCCCGTGACGTCGAAGACGACGTCGGTCCTGGCTCCGGATGGGCCAGCCGCCGCGGCGGCTGGAGCAGCCACGATCTCGGCCTCGATCATCAGGGCGGCCAGGGTCAGGCGCGCTCGCCGGCGCGGCGACCGGCGGGCCAGAAGGCGAGGCATCAATTCATTCTGAGCGGTCCACCTGATGTGTCGGCCCATGATGCCGAGCCGGTCGATTCGATGCCAGCGACATTCTCTGCGCTCCGCCCATGAGCCGGTGAGTGGCCGCCCGCCAGAGAGTGGCCCGGCGTCAATCCACGTCCCGTCGGGTCATGCCCCAGGCGCCGAGCAGCAGGCCGCCAACCGCCAGAACCGCGCACGCCGCGATGCCTGCCGGATCCCAGTTCCCGACCATCGTCTGGCCGAGATGGGACGACAGTGCCAGCTGGTGAACCCAGTCGGGCAGATTGAGCGCGGGCGCCAGGAAGTCGACCAGGAAAGTGGCGATGACGAGAACGGCGGTGACCTCGCCGGCGACGGTGTTGCGGAACAAGCCGCCGACCGCGAAGCCCACCCCGGCGGCTGCGGCGGCGTACAGCCCGAGGATCAGCGTGCCCGCGACCGGCGTCGCCACGTCGCTGCCGGCCGACGCGACACCGATCGCCACGCCCAGCATGGCCACGACGGTCATGACGGCGATCGCTCCGAACACGCCTATGCCGCCGGAAATCGCCCATCGAGCGCGACCCAGCGGGCTGGCCAGCAGCAACTCGAGCCGCCGGCCGTTCTCGTCCGAGGCCCAGCCGGAAACGAGCGTTGCGGCTGCCAGGCCTGCGATCAGATAGCCCATATAGGCGAACAGCAGCTGCAGGAAGCCGCCCCCGGTGGTTATGTCGTAGCCCTTGAAGAGCGAGGCGAAGAGCCTGGCCGTATCGGGCGACTTTGCCAGCTCGTCGGCAAAGGATCGGCTCGAGGCGCCGATCAGCGCGGCGTACAGAGCAAGGCCAATCCCCCAGGCCAGGGCCATCGGCAATCGCTCGCCGAACGAGCGGCCGGTCGGGCCGCGGACCCCGAGGAGGGCGCCTGGCATGGCCGGGACCGGAATGGCGCTGCTCGACCCGAGATCGCGCCGATCGAAGGCCACGACTCCGACCGCGAACAGGGCCGCGGCGATGAGGGCGACCGGAACCAGGGACAGCCAGTCGTACTGGCCGGCGAGCGGCAGGTCTCCGGCCGTCCAGTGGAACCATGTCAGGTCTGCGGGGAGTCTCAGCGCGGGGATCGACTCCTGATAGCCGCTGACGACGTATCCGCCGAACATCACCGCGCCGGCGACGCCCGCCGCGCTGGCCCGTCCGACGAACGGTGCCAGCGCCCACGCCACGGACCCGGAAACCAGGCCTATGAGCCCGACCCAGACCGCGAAACCCACCGCGCCCTGAATCGGGACCGCGTCGCCCGGCAGCGTGCCGAACGCAGCGCTTCCAGCCCAGGTGAGGATCGCCAGGAAGGCCATTGCGCCGATCATCCCGGTCAGATGGGCCGCCAGCTTCTCGACCGCGATCCGGCGCTTGCCGAAGGGGGCGGCCGCGACCATGTCCAGGCTGCCGCGGCGGGCTTCCGAGGCCAGCGTCCCGGAAAGCGCGGTGATCGACCACAGCCCGGCGATCAATCCGAAGAACGGGCCGTACTTCCACGAGAGCGATCCGCCCAGGGTCTCGACATGGACCGGGTTGTTGTAAAGGCCTTTGAGAACAGGCGGGATGTTGTCGATGACGTTCTGAAGATCCAGCCGCGATGCCGGCGTGGAGTAGGCTGTGCCGAAGGCCATGCAGCCGGCCAGCATGATGCCGCCCAGCAGCCCGGCCACGATGATGAAGGCCAGGCGCGAGTCCCGGATCGTCTTGGCATAGACGCTGCCGAAGCCGTAGAAGCGGCTCCACAGCGAGACGGTCGCGATCTGCCCGATCGGTCGGCGGCTGGCTTCGACGGCCATCACTTCACCTCGGCGGCCTCGCGGCCGTACTGGGCCAGGAATGTCTCTTCGAGGCTGGGCTCGCGGCTCAGGAAGTCGGTTACGCCAAGGCGGGCCGCGGCCTGAACCACGGGCGTGATCGGACCGAAGACCCGCAGCCGCAGCAGATGGTCCTCGACCTCGATGTCGCTGACGCCGGCCAGCTTCTTGAACTCGTCGGCCGGCGGCTCGCCGCTGAAGCGGAGCTCGACCTGGTGGTGGGCGAGATCCCGAAGAGCGTCGACGCGATCCACGCGCACGAGCCGGCCTTCACGGATGATCGCGACCCGATCGCAGCTCCGCTCGACCTCGCTCAGGATGTGGCTGGAGAGGAAGACCGTCCCGCCGTCGGCGACGGCCTCGCGCAGCAGCGAGAAGAAGGTCTGCTGGACGAGCGGGTCCAGGCCGGCCGTGGGCTCGTCCAGCAGCAGCAGCTCGGGCTTGTGCTGCAGCGCGGCGACCAGGCCGACCTTCTGCTTGTTGCCCTTTGAGTACTCGCGGAAGCGGCGGCTCGGGTCCAAGTCGAAGCGCTCGATCAGCCTGGCCTGGTAGGCTCGATCCACGCCGCCGCGTAGGTTGCCGAAGTACTCGAGCGTCTGCCCGCCGGTCAGTCGATCGTAGAGCGCGAACTCGCCGGGCAGGTAGCCGAGCCGTCGGTGGATCGCCGCCGGATCGGCCGAAGACTCGATGTCGAAGACAAAGGCCTTGCCGCTGGTCGGGCGAATGAGATCGAGCAGCAGGCGGATCGTCGTCGTCTTGCCGGCGCCGTTGGGCCCGAGAAAGCCGAAGACCTCGCCCTTCTGGACATCGACGTCTACTTCAACAATTCCGCGGTGCGAACCGTAGAACTTGGTGAGCTTGTCGGTCCGAATTACGGCGGTCATGTGCTTTCTCCGAACGACGATTCGATATCCGAATTCTCGTCCTTTCCAAGATTCTGGTCCATCGAGGCGTGCCGGCAATATGGGGCCGAGACTGGAGTCTCGAGCAGCACCGGCCGGCGATTGCCATCCCTGGCCTGTCAGCCCGCGGTGCCCGAACGCGCCAGATAATCGTCCCTCTCGCCAGTCGGGCGTGCGTCGCGGTCGTGGTTGATCCTCGTCGGGTCCGTCGCTCCCCCTTGAAGTGATGGGGCGACAGCGTAGGATGGCGTCGGGATGCGCGGCGGTAGGCGCGTCCCGTTTGTGTCTGTGCGAGAGGTGCCGGCGTGATCACGGAGGACGGCAACGAGAGCTGGCGGGCTAGGCTGGCGACCGAAGTACGTCTGATCGACAAGAGGTCTCTGTGCAGCGGCGGCGTGGCGCTGCTGGTCCTGGCTGCCATCGGGGCCGCCGCCAATGCGCTCGACGTGGCAATCTCAGGTCCTGCTTCGAAGCTCGCGTCGATGGTCATGGCGGACCTGGGCCTTGTCCTGCTGTCCCTCGCCTGGCTGACTCCGAACGAACCCGCGATGCAGTCGCCCGCGGACGAGGCCCTGTCGCCCGCGCCTAACCCCACGGTGGCGGCGCCTTCCTCCGGCGTTCGCCCGATCGAAGCGACGAAAATTCTGCCCATCTCGGGCCGCCGGAAGGCGAACGCGCGTGCCACAACAGGGCTGGCGCCCGCCGACGAGAAGCGGTCTCGTGAACTCGCCCTGTTCGCCGGGCGGGGCCGCGTCCCGACGGCCGCCATCGAAGTCCTGTGGGCATCGCAGGGCATGTCGGCAGCCGAGACAGAGCGGCTGCTGAACGCGCTTGTCGAGCGCTCGATCGTTCAGCGCGGAGACGATGGCGCGCTCATTGTCGGTGAGCAGTCAGGCGCGACCGGCGCGGACTCGGTCGCCGGCCGGAAAAGCCTTGCGACTGCCCACGGCCGGCTGGTCGACGGCTATCGGTCCCGCTGTCCGGACGGGTCGTGGTGGCGTGGTCCAAATGACGGCTACTTCTTCGAGAACATCGCCTACCACCTGGCGGGGGCCAATCGGGCCCAGGAACTGAACCGCCTGCTCCTCGACTACGACTGGCTTCGCACCAGGCTCGCGTTGAGCGGCATCATCGGCCTCCTCGCCGACTTCGCGCATCAGCCCCCACCGGCCGACGTCGAAGCCGTGGACAAGGCGCTCGAGCTTTCGGCCCCCAGCCTCGCTGCCCGTCCGGAGCGCCTGGGCTCGCTGCTGGCAGGTCGGCTCGGCGGCCTCTCCAGCCCGGGAATCGATCGCCTGCTCAAACAGATACGCGACCGCGCCCCCAGGCCGTGGATTTGCCCGCTCACGCCTGCCCTGCCCTCCCCGGGCGGGTCGATGGAGCGTGCATTGCCCCGCCATGACGGCGCGGTTCGGGCGCTGGCGGTCACGCCGGATGGCAGCCGACTCGTGACGGGCGGCGATGACCACACCATCCGGATCTGGAACCTGGCGAGTGGCCGGCTCGAGCGCACCCTGCAGGGCCACACCGATTCGGTGCAGGCGGTGGCGATCACTCCCGACGGCCGCCGTATCGTCTCCGGCGGCAAATACGACGTAGTGCGGGTTTGGGATTTCGCGAGCGGTCAGTTCGAGCACACGATCGCGGGCCAGGCTGGGTGCCGGGCGGTGTATGCGATGGCAGTAACGGGGGACGGGAAGCGGGTCGTTCTGGGCGGCGCGGGCGCCGTCGTGCAGGTGTGGGACCTCGTGGGCGGCCGGGTCGAGCACTCACTACGAAGTACTGATTCCACCGTGAGAACCGTGGCGATCACGCCGGACGGCAAGTTTGCTCTCTCCGGCGGCGACGCCGGCACCATCCAGGTCTGGGATCTGGACACCGGCCTGCCCGTGCGCGCCCTGAACGGCTACACCAGGCCAGTGCTGGCAATCGCGGTCACGCCCGACGGACGCCGGGTCGTCTCGGGCGGTCACGACAACACGGTTCAAGTGTGGGACCTCGAGACCGGCCGTTTGGAACGGACGCTCTGGGGTCACACGGGCCCGGTGGACGCGGTGGCGGTCACCCCGGACGGCAGGCGGATCGTTTCCGGCGGCCTGGACCGGAAGGTGCGCATGTGGGACCTGTCCGGTGGGGAGGAGATTGCCTGGTGGAAACCCGCCGCCGAGTCTGACCCGGAGCCCGAGGTCACCGTCTTCTGCCCGGTCCCGACCGATCCTTCGCGGGTCGCATGTGGGGACTCGGCCGGCTCCGTCCAGGTCCTTGGGCTGCTGGAGGCGTAAGCGCCCGGTCCGAATCGCCAGCCCGGGCCCGCATTGGTCCGTTTCGAATGGACCACGCTGCGCGCCGCTACCATGAGCGGGTCGGAGTGGCCAGCGGGAGATGAGCATGATCGACGAGTCCACCGCCCTCGGGGCGCGGGTCCTGGAGCGGCTGCGCCGGGATCGCGTCATCTGGATGACCACCGTCGATCGGGGCGCGCCGCAGCCGGCGCCGGTCTGGTTCCTGTACGAGCGCGGCGAGGAAAGCGAGGGGATCGTCGTCTACAGCAAGACCAACGCCCGCCGCATCGCAAATATCATGGCGGACCCCAGAGTCGCCTTGAACTTCAACTGCACCCCGGGCGGCGGCGACGTTCAAGTGATCCGCGGGTCGGCGCGGGTAGCGCTGGAGCTACCGCAGGTGCCCGAGTTCGAGGCCTACGTGGCCCGCTACCGCGATTGGATCGGGGAGGACCAGTCCTGGGGCGGAACCTTCGAGGGCTTCGCCGCGCAGTACTCGGTTCCGATCGAGATCACGGACCTCGCCGTCTGGGGCTGGTAGCCACACCTCGTCCGCTCGGCCAGCTGGGTCCGGTTCGGCGACAACGCGCTGCGGGACCCGCTGTGGGCGGCCTCATGCTCGTCGGAGCGAGCGCGTTCGCGGGCCTTGGACTGGCACCGGAGGCGGCGCTCCTCCCGCGCTTCGGAGTCGTCATCCTAGGTAGCGCGGCTCTGCGCGGCTCTGCGCGGCTGCACGGCCGCGCCCTGGCGTTCCTACCAGGCGACACGCGGCCGCTCGGCCTCGCCACTCGACACGCCGCCCTCGCCGTGGCACCTTGCTCAAGGCTCCGCCCGCGACCCCCGAATGCTCCGTGAACGAGATGACGATGAAAGCTCATCACCACTCACTCCTGTCGCGGCTCAGGACGATCGCCCTCCTCGCGCCGCTGGCGCTGTTGGTCCTTTCGGGTTGCAGCGGCGCCGCTCCGACGTGCCCTCCGGGCGATGGCTCGTGCCTGCGGATTCTCTTCATCGGGAACAGCTACACGTACGTCAACGACCTGCCCGGTACTCTCGCCAGCCTGGCTCAGGCCGGCGGCCACACAGTCCAAACGGACTCGCTGGCCACGGGCGGAGCGACGCTCGCCGACCACATCGCCGACCCGGCCACAACCCCCAAGCTCGACTCGCTCAAGTGGGACTTCGTCGTCCTCCAGGAGCAGAGCGAGATCCCAGCCGTCGAGTCCTCGCGTGAGTACACGATGTATCCGGCGGTCAGGACCCTCGTGGACATGGTTAGGAAGAGGGACGAGACGCCGATTCTCTTCATGACCTGGGCCCATCGAGACGGCTTGCCCGACAACGGCATGCCCGACTACGAATCCATGCAACGCTCCATCGATAGCGGGTATCTCGCGATCGCCGCGGAGCTGCTGGCGCCGGTCGCGCCGGTCGGCGTAACGTGGTTCGTCGTCCGGCGCGAGAACCCGGATATCGACCTGTGGCAGGACGACGGCAGCCACCCATCGACCGCCGGGACGTATCTGGCAGCGTGCGTCTTCTACGCCGCCATGTTCCGCCAGTCTCCCGAGGGCCTGAGCTTCACCGATGGGTTGTCCACCGGCACGGCCGCGATTCTGCAGAAGGCCGCCGCCGTGAACGTCCTGTCGAACCCGGCCCAGTGGTGGCTGCCTTAGCCCGGATCCACCGATG